>JBCBDH010000519.1:0-4913 GCA_038529855.1 Bacteroidota bacterium
CCTTGCTCATCGTATTGGGTATAAGATTATTCGCCAGTATTGGCCTGTTCGTCGTTTTGGGAAACCCGCAGCCTTTGGGCATAGTCGTATTTAAAGGCCGTTGCCCCACCATCTGGACTATGTTGCCACACCACCTGCCCCAAACGACGAACAGGCCAATACTGGCGAATACTCTTATACCCAATACGATGAGCAAGGTCGTATTCGAGAAGTGGGCGAACTTCAAAGCCCTAGTCTTGCCTTTAATGCTACGGATAGCCAGCTTGATGAGTTTGATTTTCCAGATGCGGGGGATGGGACCAAAGTAGAGGTGACCTACACGGATTATAATCAATCCTCTAGTCCAGACGCTACTTTCCCCCAAAGCAATTTACACGGACGGGTAGCGATGACCTACAATGCAGATATTCGCACCCTATACAGCTATGATGAACACGGCAATGTGGCAGCTTTACAGCACCAAGTCGTAGAAATGGAAGGGCTGAAACAGCGGGTAGATTATCAATATGACCTGATAAGTGGCAATGTACTAGAAGTCGCCTATCAAGCTGGCCAAACTGACGCCTTTTACCACCGCTACGACTATGATGCTGACAATCGCCTGACCCATGTGTTTACTTCAGATGATGGCTTGATTTGGGATCAGGATGCTCGTTATTTTTACTACCTGCATGGTCCCTTAGCCAGGGTGGAAATAGGACATGACAAGGTCCAAGGCATGGACTACTACTACAGCCTCCAAGGCTGGATCAAAGGCGTCAATATGCCAGGCTATGACAACCACCAACTCGATCCTGGCCAGGATGGCTGGTCTTCCAAAAACCAATGGATGGGCAGGGATGCACTAAGCTACACCCTGGGCTATCACGAACAGGATTACCAGCCCATTGGCAGCATCCAGCAAGGCGCCGCGGACCCTACCCAAAGTTGGACCCAATTCGCTAGCGATCTCCTCGCCCAAGGCGGCACCCAAGGTCTTTTCAACGGCAACATCGCCTGGATGATCACTGATCTTCCCACCTTTGATCAATCCAGCAGCACCAAAGAAGGCCTCCGCGCCATGGTCTACCAATACGACCAATTACACCGCATCAAACAAGCCAAATCCTACGGCATCAACCATACGACCCAAAGCTGGGCCCGCGACGACTGGTACAATACCACCTACACCTACGACCCCAATGGCAACCTCAAATCCCTAACGCGCAATGCCCCCCTCTCTGGCAGCGCCGCCCTCCTAGACAACCTCACCTACAACTACGACGACACCCGCCCTGGCGGCAGCCAAAACCGCCTTAACTCCATCAATGAAAGCGGCACCGCCACCTTTCCCACAGACAACAGCGTCAAAAACCAAACTGCCAGCATCAACTACCTCTACGACGACATTGGCAACCTCATCAGCGACCAATACGAAAACGTCAGCAACATCGCCTGGACCGTCTACGGCAAAGTCCGCCAAGTCACCTTCAGCAATGGCCAACCCACGGTCCAATACACCTACGACCCCGCTGGCAATCGCCTCAGCAAAAAGCTCCTCATTGGCCCAGATAACACCCAAACCACTTTCTATATCCGCGATGCCAGCGGCAATGTGCTTTCTCTATATGAAAAGACAGAAGATATTACGGGCATTCCCGAATTTCGCCAAAAAGAGGTATCTTTATATGGCAGTGCCAGACTGGGGCTGCGAATGTTCTCTGACAGAATAGTGGAAGGGAGTCCGCCTGCGGCGTCGAGTTTGTATGGGGTGTATGGGCGTGAGCGAGGTTTGAAGCGCTTTGAGGGGAGTAATCATTTGGGGAATGTGTTGGTGGTGGTGAGTGATCAGTTGGAAGGGGAAGAGGGGAGTGTTTTGGATGGGAGAGTGGAGTATTATGAGGGGAAGGTGCTTAGTGGGAGTGATTACTATCCGTTTGGATGGGAGATGCCAGGAACGGAAAGGAGTCTAATGAGTTCAGATAGATATAGGTATGGGTTTAATGGGAAGGAGAAGGATGAGAATGGGGAATGGGGGAATTTGACTCATTATGATTATGGCTTTAGGATTTATAATCCTGGGATAGGGAAGTTTTTATCTGTTGATCCATTAAGCAAAAACTTCCCATGGAATAGTCCTTACTCTTTCGCAGAAAATAATGTTATTGGAAATATTGATCTTGATGGAGCTGAAAGGCTTAAGGTTATTCTTTGGACGAATAATGGAGAAATTTATAAGACGATTATTCAAGTCGAGCACCCCGGAAGTGGGACATTCGATCCTAATGGTATTTTGATTCCTTCAAACCCAAATGGTTATGATAGAGTAACATATGATATTTATAGAGATGAGGATGGAGGTTCTTTAGCTCCTGGAAGTGGTACTTCATTTTCTGAATTCCAATTTGATAATGAAGCATCAAAATATAATTCTTATAATATCATAAATACTGGGGGGGGATTATCGTTTATTCAAAATGGTGTTCTTTATAACCAAATTGGTTTCCAGCAAACTTTAATCGAAACCACTACTATTACTACAATGACTGAAAGACAAGTCGAAAAATTTAGTAATGAAGATGACGGATCAACAATTAAGTTAAAATTTAAAATCAATTCTAATTCTCTAAGTAAGGCAACTTTAGGTGAGATAAATAGTATTATTAATGCCCCAGATAGAACTATTAAAAGCACTAGATTAACTCTACTCACAACTAGTGGAGCTGATGCTAATATGGGGACAGCAGAACTTAATGGAAAAAGTGTTCCTGGGATAACGTACGATGAGCTCCAAAGGGAAAGAGCAGAAACGATTAATTCTGTTTTATCCTCTGTAGGCGGTCTATCTAGTTCAGATATCAGATTTAATCATAGATTTGCTGATTATAGTCTTCAAATAAACTTTACAAATCTAATCAAAAAAATATCTTCTATTAGTAGTAGTGAAGCTCCTGTTTCAACTTCTAGAATTTTACCCTGGGGAAGTACACCTATTGGTACTAATACAAATACCTCTACCGTGAACGAGGGAAATACAACGACTACTACGACAACAACAACAAATGTTCAAAAGAGTAGTGATGTTACTCAGCCTCAATCATCAGGTGCTAAAGGTAGAAGAGTAGACTTTTAAGTATTATGAAATATTATTTTTTCTTAGGTTTATTGCCTATTGTCCTAGTTGCTTACAGTTGTAATAATCAAAAAAGATTATTAGAGGAAAAGGAATCATACCTACTTTCAAATAAATGGATTTTAAATAAAGAAAGTAATGATACCTTATATTTCGATACGAAGCCAGTTCTTTATGATCGAAAACTACAATACATGCTTGAGTTTAGTAGAGACAAAAAAGTAATCTATACTCGGAGTGAGATTGTAGACTTTGAGGAAAATTTTGGAATCTCTAAGGGAACATGGAGACATGATCATAGGTTTGAAAAACTAGAGACTACACTTGTAGTGGAATTAGAATTGAAGTCTCTTGAAGTCATAAAGATAGATTCTGCTAATATGATTGTAAAACGATTGGATAATTAAGAATGAACTAAGTCGTTCGTCACGTCTTCGTTCGCGTCCAGTTCCCTTTTGGGTGGGAGATGCAGGGCAGTGAAAGGAGCCTGACGAGTTCAGACAGATATAGGTATGGCTTTAATGGTAAGGCTCATTGGTCTGGTAGTGAAGCTGGGCCGTCTGGCCTAACTGTTCCTAATAGAATAAGAAGACAGTTAAATGAAGATTAATTATGAGGGAGCAAAGAAACAAGTGGTTATGGAATCCCTCTACGGGATATATTGGAGTAATACATCTGGGAATGTATTTTTCGGAGATTCCTGATTCAATTAGTTTGGTAAAGTTAAAGAGATTTGAAGAGGAAAACTATGATACATATGAAATAAAAGATGCTAATGGCTCAAAAGTTTTTGTAGAGCGAGGGTATGTAAAAGCTGTGATGTGCGGCGATAAATTTTTTTTAGGTGACCAGAATTTAATTGGGTTAACTGTATATGAGCTTAAAAATTTGATTCCACATGATTGGGAGTTAGCTGGTGAAGGAGTCTATTATAATAAAGCTTTGAGTATTACTGCATATACAATTGAAGAAAAAATAAAATGGATTACTGTAGATTCATGGGATAATAACATATAGATAGAGTAGATTTCTTCATGACAGTGGAGACCTAGTTAATTAGAATATTATGCTTGAAAGTTTAGTATTTCCAATAATTATCAAAGGCCCTGATCATTCTCTTCTTCACAGTAAATAGTTACATAAACTAATGTGTTTTATAACCCCACTCGGCGCAGCCGAATGGGGCTGTTCCATTTTCTAAAAACATTTAAAAAACCACCTGATTTTTCTGCGTTTGAGTGTGCTTTAGCCTGACCTTTTCCGCGTCGTACGTGCGCTTTAGCTTGACCTTTTTCTTTCAAATGAAATTGTTCAATTGCCTATTCAGTTGAAAATAAAAGTGGGGGCATGATCTGCGGCCCTCAGTCACGAATCAAAAGCTAGTACGTGCGTAGGTTTTCCAGATTGATGTTTAGGAGCCTAGCTTTTGAAGCCACAAGGAAAAAGTCAAAAGACTCCAAGCTGTTGCGCTATTTGCCATTTTCCTTATGGCCGAATAATGAGGCTTGAGTTTTGCTTTAGCGGGTTGGATGTGAGGAGCAAATGCGTAATAAGCTTACACTACCCGACGTGTTTTTGGACATGTTCGGGTAGTGTTGCTTATGCGCATTGCGTAAGGAGTGGATTTGGTGTTTTTTAGCTGGCGTAAGCAAACCTTGATTTAGCATCTCTCACCAAAGCATCAATGGTAAACATAATTCGTTCTCTCTCTTCTTCGGGTAGTTTTTGAATAGACAAAACTTTTTTAATGATTTGTTCGTCGATTTCTTGATCGACATGTCCGACTAAATAATCAAGAGAG
>JBCBDH010000520.1:0-4911 GCA_038529855.1 Bacteroidota bacterium
CCATTGTGAGCAAGGCTTTGATCAATTTTCAACTCTTTGGAAATGGGTGAGCTAATGGTAAAATGTACATTACTTCCCTCTCGTTCTATTTGCTCGATTCGGCCTAATGCCTCAATAATTCCTGTGAACATTTGCTATAAAAGATTAATTGCCAATAATGATTTGTATATAACCATCCAACAAATCGGGGCGAGGAACGACACCAGAGACCCTTTGCTCAAATACTTCGCAGACATAAAAATAGGTGCCTTCTGCCAATTGTTCTCCTGAGAGGTTGGTACCGTCCCAGCGGATGTCTGGATCGGAAGTCTCAAATACCACCTGTCCCCATCGGTTGAATACTTGTAAGTTAATACTTTCAACAAAACAATAAGGAAAGGGTTCGAAGAGATCATGCGCACCATCATTATTGGGTGTGAACACATTGGGTAGCTCATAAATCGGGCAATTATCCACACAAATGATATTGCTGAAGGCGCTTTCATTATTAAAGGTATCAATGGCAGTTACGGCATAACAACCAGCGATACCCGTCTCAGGCATATGGATATGGGTGGTGTCAAAAGACTCTAAAGTGGAATGGATGAGCTGAAATTCTCCACCCTCCAAAGCAGTATAGTAGACATTATAACCCACCACATCATCAGTATCTTCACAAAGGAAATTGGGATTCACCCAGACCAATTCATTTTGCAAGCTATTCCCCGTCGCACAATCATTCACAAAGGCAGGATCATTACAAATATTATTGACGATCAATTCTGGTGGACAAGGTGGAATGGTATCCAGCGGTATCCCACACTCTTCCTGTGATAAATTGATCAATGGTCTGGGAATATCATCAATGCCATAAGAACCCCTGCTTTCAATGTAATAGCAATATTCATTGCCATTGACTAGGCCCGTATCAGAAAAACGCGGTTCATTACTAATCCCTATAGAATCCCAGGAGCTGGTGTTATTATTAAAGCGGAAGATGATGTATTCAAAATTATTCCAAGAAACCATTTCCTCCCAACTGAGATTATTGGTTTCATCCGTAGAAGCAATGCTTAAGAAAACAGAAGAAGTTGCATTGGCAAAACCCAATGGTTCCGTTTCATTATTGACATAAAAAGCTACCTGATAAGAGTAGGGATTATCGGCCGTATTGAGTCCTACATCAGTGTATTCCGTCATATTGGCCCCCGCGAAGGTAGGGCTGGTAAAGATAGCACCAGGAATTGCTTGAAAGCCCATATCCGTAATACCCGTTGATCGCAGTACTTCGTAAGTGTAGGGACCAGGATTGAGGATGGTATCTAAATCTTCTGGATCGGGTTTGGTCCAGGCAACAAATATTTCTCCATTATTTTGATCGGTTTGCTGCACACTTACATTGGTGATCAAAGGAATATCACGGCTTAGTTGAACGCAGATTTCTTCAGAAGGAATACTTTCTACAAAATTAAAAGGATTGCCTCCTGGCGTGGTTCGCGCAAATTCCCCCAGGATGCGATAGCAATAGGTTCGTCCGCGTTCTACGTCCGTATCAGTATAGGTGTAGCGACCATTTTCAATGTCTCGGGTTAAAATGATGTTCAGACGGGTATAGCCTCTACCAGCCAAGCCCGTTTCGCATTCGCCAGGGGTAAACTGATTGGAGCCTTCGCGTCGCCACACGGAGAATCCTCTGAAGTAATCATTATCTGCCGCCTCACAATCATAGGGTTGCTCCCAGGTCACTTCTACTTCCTGTGAAGTGGCCTCTGCTTGCACATCCTCTGGAGGTGGCCCCATCACCTTTATCCGCAGCGTTTTTAGGGTAGATAAATAGAGGGTATCATTATTATTATCGACAATTGGAAAATCATCCACCGCACGGAAAATAACGGTATAAAATTGACTCGATATATGCTCACAGGTCGTTTGCCATCGGAAGCGTCCAGTGAGGGGTTGACTTTGATAGCCAGGGGCGACAGTGAACTCGGCGGGGCTGGGTGTGAGAATAAGCGGACCGCCATTAGCCGTCATAGCAACCCGCTGCGTGCTCTCGGATAGGGGAGCGGTAGCGACTACATCAATATCAATTAATTCCCCTGCAACGACGCAAATTCTTTCTTCCACCTCGATCTCTGGTGGATCATTTTCACATTCTTCTACCAAAATCTGCATATCGCGAATCATCGTATCTACAGGATTCCCATTTCGATATTGGATGATGTACATGGCAATATTGTATTCCCCAGCTCGCTGTGGGGTCAGCCAGGTAAATTCCCCTGTCGACTGATTAAAGCTAATGCTATTGGCCGGGCCGGGAACGATCATATCGGGAAAACTATAATTGGGAACAGGCGTATTAATATCCTGTAAAGGAACGATCAAGCGATAACCCAAGCTATCTCCATCAATATCGTAAGCATTGGGATTGTGGATAAATATTTTGTTGGTACAAGCAATGTCGATGGGAGGTTGCAAGAGTACGGGAGAATTATTCAAGCCATCTGTAGAGAGATTGAAAAAGGTAACCGTTGTTTCCAGATGGAAAGGTACATTGTCGGAATTAGGAGGATTAACGTTTAGGATATCCCCGTTTCGGTTGGGGTCGGTCATGGAAATGGTATAGCGGGTCTGGCCTGGGTAGGTATAGCTGGCAGTGTAGTAATTGACCTTGGTATCATTGGGCAACAACTCACCATCTGGCACGCCATTATTATCATTATCGGGTCCATTAACCCTGGCAATCCACTGGCAGTTACCATCTCCCCAACAAATTTCCAGGCTATCCCGATCGGCAGGCCCACTACTGGCTTTAGTATAAGTGGTAATGGTGGCGAAAATGGAAAGTGGCCCAGTTTGGATATAGGTGATTTCCCCAGCGCGGTTGTGGGTGGCCATAGCCGACTGACTGTAGAGCACCAGGAAAAGAAGAACCGACAAATAATAGAGTAGATAGGGTAACCGTGATCTCATGCGATCCTTTTTTAGGGCAAATTATAAAAAATCTCAATCAGCTAGTAAGATTGAGTATGACTTTAAAACGCAATATTTTCTCAATTAGTTTGTTCGCGATCTGCTCCCAGATGCTTCACAGCTATAAAAAGACCTAAATTACTGTAAAGCCGACGTTTTTATTGATCTATAGCCTTTAAACAACGATCGAGCGCATCCCGCCAATGGGGAATCTCAATTCCAAAAGCCTGTTTGATCTTGGCTTTATCCAGTAAGCTAAAAGGAGGTCTTTGGGCTGGTGTTGGGTATTGAGCTGTTCGGATAGGGACAACTCGGCAGTTGATTTGGGCTTTTTCAAATATCGCATGGGCAAAATCGTACCAACTGCCTACGCCTTCATTGCTGTAGTGATAAATACCGCCAAGCTGTAGAGGCGATATTTCCTTCTCTGATGCCTTTTGGATGATGGTCAAAATGGTATATGCCAAGTCATGGGCATAAGTTGGCGTTCCCACCTGATCAAAGATAATCGTCAATTGTTCTCGTTCTCTACCCAAACGAAGCATGGTCTTAACGAAGTTATGGCCAAAGGACGAATATACCCAGGAGGTTCGAAGGATCGTTGCAGAAGGGAGTTTATCCAATACAGCTTGATCTCCTTCTAGTTTGGTTGCGGCATATACCCCTTGAGGCATGGTCGCGGCATCTTCCTGAATAGGAGTATTACCCTGATTGTGATAGACATAATCCGTAGAAAGATGGATGAGGTGGCAACCATATTGCTGACAAGCTTCTGCCAAATGAGCTGGGCCATCGACGTTGACCTTTTGCGCAAGCGACTTCTCCTCCTCCGCTCGGTCAACGGCTGTATAAGCTGCACAATTGATGCAATAGCGAAAAGGATGTTGCTCGAATAAATCTTGAACAGCTTGTCCATCAGTAATATCAAGTTCCTCCAAATCAACCCAGGTAAAGTGAAAATCGGGGAAGCGTTCGCTCAATATGTGCAATTCTTGACCTACTTGTCCTTTTGAGCCAGTAACGAGAATAGAGTTGATCATGAGGGATACCTTGTGCGTATTAGCTAATGGGAATTTCTACAGGGCGATGCGCCCCCAGGAGTGGGTGCTGTTCGTCTTTGGGCGATAGGATCAATTGATCGGCAGGGAGCAACCAGTCGATGTTCAATTGCGGATCATTATATCGGATGCCTCCTTCTTGTTCTTTGGCGTAAAAATTATCGCATTTGTAGGAGAAAACGGCGGTTTCGCTCAAGACGACAAAGCCGTGGGCAAATCCCCTAGGGATGAATAATTGTTTTTTATTTTCTGCGCTCAATCTGATGCTGTAATGCTGTCCATAAGTTGGGGATTCTTCCCGAATATCTACCGCCACATCCAATACCTCACCTTCCAATACCCGCACCAATTTAGCTTGGGCAAAGGGCGCAACTTGATAATGTAGCCCCCGCAATACCCCTTTGGTGGAAAGGGATTGATTGTCTTGAACAAAAACGGCGTCAATACCAGCCGCCGCAAAGGTTTGGGTATTATAACTTTCGTAGAAGTAGCCGCGATCATCTTTCCAGACTTTGGGTTCAAAAACGATGAGACCAGCAATTGGCGTTTCCATAAATGGCATAGCAATGATTTTAGATGAGCTATTCCTTACTTTTTACGCAAAAAGATACTGATGGGTACACCTTCGAAATTAAAACTTTTGCGAAGTTGATTTTCCAGGTATTGCTTGTAGCTGTCTTTAATGTATTTTGGATTATTACAGAAAAAAGCAAAAGCGGGATAATAGGTCGGTAATTGGGTGATGTATTTGATTTTGGCAAAACGGCCTTTGTGCGATGGTGGTGGATAGCGATCTATAGCCGCTAGCATGACTTCATTCAAATCAGAGGTCTTGATCTTCGCTTGTCGACGCTCAAAAACCTCAATCGCTACCTCAATCGCATTTTTAAGGCGATTGAGG
>JBCBDH010000521.1:0-4874 GCA_038529855.1 Bacteroidota bacterium
AATCGCCAGGCGTCTTCCACCAGCTCCGCTTCATAGAAAAAGTAGGCGGGAATGATGGCATACGTGGCAAAGTCAATAACATAGTCCATGATCTTGCCATCCATAAAAGGCAGGACTTCTTGTACTCGAAACATTCGGGCAAAGGTGCCGTCAATGCCATCATTCCCGCCTACTTTTTCTATGAAGCGGAGCTGGTGGAAGACGCCTGGCGATTGCCTTGTACGACCATTATCCTGCTAGTCTCAGCACTGTATTATGGCAAAGAAGGAATGGTTTCACATGACATGTATTTTGTGGGTTTTCCAGTGATGTGGAATATGGTGATTTTTTATTTGGTCTTTGTCGTTGATTTTTCGAGTTGGGCTAATGTCATGGCTATTTTATTTTTTGCGGCCCTTCACTTTGCGCCCGTCAAATTTGTCTATCCCAGTCGAGCGACCCGTTTTCGAGGTTTGACCATTAGTGTCACGGTCCTTTTTATCTTAAGCCTACTGCTCATCCTTTATTGGTATCCTGAATCACCAGATTGGTTGCGTTATTTTGCCTTGCTTTGTGCGGCTTATTATGGTGGGATGGCCATCTACGACACCTGGATGATCAAAGACGTAGAATAGTATTTCTATTGTTTTTCCATTTCGGCTCTTTTTTGTTATTTTCCGTTTTTATCACTTAAGCGAAGGGCTCATCTGCATGGATAAGCTACGCTAACCAGGAAGGGAAAATGATCATCAATTGGCGGGAAGTCCCCTTTGTTCGCCTTTTATTGCCATTTGCAATGGGAATTGCTTGGGCATTATATGGTGCTGAGTCCATCTTTTACTTGGTTCCTTTTCTTTTGTTGTTGGTCCTTGGATTTCTTTTTATGCACCGCTATTCTTTGGATTATCGCTGGCGATGGGTGAGTGGAGCCTGGATGTATTGTTTGTTATTGGCGATGGGCTATCAGTTGGGGATAGCGACGGACGAGCGGAGGGAGGGGGAGCATTATCATCGAATGGCGAGCGATAGGGAGCATTTGGTGGCCAGGGTGGAAAGTATGCCTACGGTGGGCAAATGGATACAGGCGAGGGCTGTGGTTACGCAGATCGTTGACAGTCAGCAAGTTGTACAAAATAGTAGTGGGCAGATTCAGCTTTTTATAGAAGTGGGAACCGCAAGTCTGAATTTGGCTTATGGAGACCAATTGATCTTTCCAGCTAAATTTCGCCGTATCCCTGCGGCTAAAAATCCACATGCCTTTGACTACCAAGCTTTTCAGCATTGGAATAATTTGCACTATCAGGTCTATCTGCGGGAGGGGGAATGGCAAGTACTACAAAGACATCAAGGACAGGCCATTTTTTCTAAAGCCTACCAAATCAGGAGCTATCTCTTAAAACGTTTATCTCATTATCTGCCTCATGCCAGAGAGCGAATGGTGGCACAGGCCCTTATATTGGGCTATCGCGAGGGGCTGGATGCGGATGTTCGACAGGCTTACAGTCAGACGGGAGCGATTCATGTCTTGGCGGTTTCGGGTTTGCATGTAGGTTTGGTTTATTTGGGTTTATCGCTATTCTTAGGTCAGATCAAGAGTCGCCAAATTTGGTGGAAGGGGCTGCGGGTGTTTTTATTTTTAATGGGGATTTGGACCTATGCCTTGATTAGTGGCGCTTCCGCTTCCGTACTTCGAGCAGCAACGATGTTTAGCTTTTTACTCCTTGGTCAGGAATTGCAGCGCCATACCAATATCTATAATACCCTGGCAGCTTCTGCCTTTTTTCTGCTTTGCTTCCAACCTTTTTTATTGGCTAATACGGGCTTCCAACTGTCCTACCTTGCGGTCTTGGGTATTGTCTATTTCCAGCCCAAGATTTATCGCTGTTGGATCATTGATCATCCCTGGGGCGATCGGCTTTGGCAATTAATAGCCCTTTCTTTAGCGGCCCAATTGATGACTTTCCCAATAGGCTTGTACTACTTCCATCAGTTTCCAATCTACTTTTGGTTGTCGGGCTTGGTGGTGGTACAAGCGGCTGGATTGATTTTAGGTGGAGGCTTATTGCTCCTACTGGTTGACTTCTTTCTTCCGCCCTTAGCCAGTTTATTGGCCTTTCTATTACAAGGTCTACTTTGGCTGTGTAATGCCTTGATCTTCGCCATTCAACAATTGCCTTTTGGATTGATTGAAGGAGTTTGGATTGGCCCACTTATACTGCTCTTATTGTATCTATCTCTATTGGCTATCATTCTGGCCATCAATACTTCACAAAAAGGCTATTTGTGGCTCTCGCTGATTATTTTAGGAGGTATTGCCCTACAAAGAATACACCACAGCTATCGCCAAATACATCATAGAGAACTCGTCATCTACAATAATAGCGGATCGAGTCTAATAGATTGTATCCAAGGAAAAAAGGCTTATTGTATTCGATCTGGCCCACCCAATCAACAAAGGGAAAATTATGCAGCTCAGGCCCATCGTTCGTTCCGCGGGATTCGCGAAGTCGAATATTTGGCAGATAGCCTTACCATCAAGCGCCCACAGTTGTATGCCCAACAAGGTCATATCCAATTTTTTGATCAGCGCTTGGTACTCCTTGATCAACCTATTTCCACAGCCACTTCCCAAAAGCTAAAGGTCGATTTTGTACTCATCCAACATAAACAGCAACCAGACCTCAAGGCCCTGCTCCAAACGTATCAAGTCCCCTTTGTGGTACTCGATTTATCCATTCCCCCTTATCGCGAAAAGCAATGGAAAAAACTACTCGATGCCCAGCAGCTAGCCTACTGGTCCATTCGCGATCAAGGTGCTTTTCAAATCCAACTGAACCCCCAATAAGATGAAAACATTTTTAGAAAATTATTTTCACTTTAGCAGAAGCGAGCGCAATGGCTTTTTAGTATTGGTAATCATCCTGGTGGCTTTATTTATTATTCCCTCTTTTCTCCCAACCAACAAAGAAGAGCCCCCTGCTGATTTCAGTGAGTTTCAGGCTGCTCTAGATCAATACTTCCATCAAAGACAATTGGCCCAAACTAAGAAAAAGACCTTTCAAAAAAGGATGAACGAAAATAAGCCCGTCCAACTCCAAGCCTTCCCCTTCAATCCCAATACGCTTTCTACAGATAGTTTACTCCTCATGGGCCTAGCCCCCAAAGTCGTTCAAACCTGGCAGCGCTACCGCGAAAAAGGAGGCCGCTTTCGCCGCAAAAGTGACGTCAGCAAAATCTATGGCTTAAATGAGAATACCTTTGCTCAACTCGCTCCCTATATCCAATTTACTCAGCCAAGTAGGCAAGCAGACAAAGAGAAGCAAGTCTTAGCAGAGTCGCCTATTCTCCTGTTCGCATTTGACCCTAACCAAATTAGCTATGACAGCCTGCTTCTCTTGGGTTTATCCAAACGAGTGGCCCAAACCATGGTTAATTTCAGAAATAAAGGAGGTCGTTTCCGACAAAAAGAAGAGCTGAGTAAGCTGTTTGGATTGCGTCGTTCAGATTATGAGCGCTTATTGCCTTATGTCAGCCTTGATTCTATCGTCACTAACTCAAAGGCAACAAGTCCTAAAAGTGCAAAGACAGAGGCAAAAAGCCCAAGCCTTCGTATTGACATCAACCGTGCCAGTGAATCCCAATGGCAAGAACTAAAGGGAATTGGGCCATTTTATGCCCAAAAGATTGTTCGATTTCGAGAAAAATTAGGTGGCTTTCACCAAATCAACCAAATAGCAGAAACCTATGGTTTACCAGATAGTACCTTTCAGAAAATTCGCCCCAAGTTAGTCCTCTCCCCTCTCTTAAGGCACATTGCCATCAATAGCGCATCACTCGATCAATTAAAAGCCCACCCCTACATCAAATGGAAACAAGCCCAAATAATTGTCAACTATCGCCAACAACATGGACCATACAGCAAAGCAGCTGATCTGTTAGAAATCAAAGTACTAGACGAGCCATGGCTACAAAAGATCGAACCATATTTAATTTTTGATTAATTAATACCCTACCCTCTTTATGGTAAAATTCAATAGATGACTCGTCTTTTTGATACGTTAAGAACTGATCCCAAAGTTTTTAGGCATAAGCATTGGCCACCATCCTTATAAGTCATTGATAACTAATGGATTAATCTGTAAATTTGCCCGATACAACACACATTTGTGTCTCCTCCCGCTGAATTTTCAAAAGTAAAGGCAAGCACCTATGAACTACAGGAATTCTCTCCGAATTTTCTGTTCCCCCTTGCTGACATACCGTCTACTGTATGCCCTGTCTTGTCTTTTCCTAAGCTGTCCTTTGTTCTCTCAAACCACCATACAATGGGACCAACGCTTTGGTGGTGATCAATTCGAAGAACTAACCAAAATACAAAATACCAGCGATGGCGGCTTTATCTTGGGAGGCTCCAGCAATTCCGCCATCAGTGGCGATGTAAGCGAGGCCAATATGGGACAAAGTGATTTTTGGATGGTCAAAACGGATTCATTGGGAAATAAACTTTGGGACAAGCGCTTTGGAGGAAGTGGAACGGAAAACCTACAATACATTGAGCAAACCACGGATGGCGGATATATTCTGGGGGGATGGTCCTTTTCTGATATGGGGGGTGACAAATCCGAAAATAATCGCGGTTTCCCATGGACCAGTGATTATTGGATCGTCAAAACGGATGCCTTGGGTAATAAGGTTTGGGATCGAACCTTTGGTGGTTCAGAAAATGAGCAGCTTTGGCATGTCGAACAAACCACGGATGGCGGCTACATCATGGGGGGATGGTCGATTTCTGGAATTAGTGGGGATAAAACAGAGGCCAATAAAAATAGTAGTGGTTTTTCCTTCGATTATTGGGTGGTCAAGACCGACCATATGGGGATTAAGCAGTGGGATCG
>JBCBDH010000522.1:0-4860 GCA_038529855.1 Bacteroidota bacterium
TTGAAACATTTATTTAAGCCAAATAGTCAAGTACATTGTTATATGAAGTATGGTCTACGCTGTTTTTTGCTCTCGTTTCTCTACTTTCACCTATCTTTTGCTCAATCTCCCGAAACAAAACCTATGATCGCTTTCGAGAAAAACCCCAACCAAACGGCGACCTATGAAGAAGCCATTACCTTTTATCAATCCTTGGCTGATCAATATCCCCAATTGCAATTGTCAAGACATGGAGCAACTGATAGTGGCTTCCCCTTACATACCGCAGTCCTTTCCACTGATCGGGATTTTGACCCTGTTTCCGTGCGCAAAAAAGGCAAGCAAATTTTAATGATCAATAATGCCATACATCCTGGTGAGCCTTGTGGAGTAGATGCCTCTATGATGTTGATTCGAGACTATCTAAGCAATGAGGAGTGGCAAAATCGACTCCGCCAATTGGTCATTGTCGTGATCCCCTTTTACAATATTGGTGGTGGACTCAATCGCAGTAGCTACAGCCGCGCCAATCAAGATGGGCCAGAAGCCTATGGTTTTCGAGGCAATGCCCGCAACCTCGATCTCAACCGCGACTTCATCAAATGCGATTCAAAAAATGCCCAGACCTTTAATCAAATTTTTACTTTTTGGAATCCTGATGTGTTCATTGATAACCATACTTCCAATGGGGCGGATTATCAATATACCATGACGCTGATTGCCACTCAGCACAACAAAATGGAACAAGCGCTAGGGACTTATCTCAATGAAAAATTATTACCCAACCTTTATCAGGAAATGGAAAAACGCGACTGGGAAATGATCCCTTATGTGTATGCAAGAGATATTCCTGATAATGGCATTCAAGCCTTTCTAGATCTACCGCGCTATTCATCAGGTTATGCCGCCTTGTTTAATACCATCTCCTTTATGCCAGAGACGCATATGCTCAAACCTTTCAAGGATAGAGTCTTGAGTACTTATCATTTTATGGATGTGATGATCCATGAAATGCAGGAGAACGGGGAGCAACTAGCAGCGGCTCGACAAGCGGCCATTGAGCAGACTAAGAATAAGGAGCGCTTTGCCTTGCAATGGAAACTAGATGAGACGAAGGTGGATCGCCTATCCTTTAAAGGCTATGAGGCCAAATACAAAAAAAGTGAAGTTAGCGGCTTAGATCGCCTATACTATGATCATAGCGCCCCTTTTGAGAAAGAGATTGATTATTTGAATACTTACAAGGCTACTTTAAGTGTAGACAAGCCAAGGGCTTATATCATCCCCCAAGCCTATCAGGCGGTTATCGATCGCTTGAGCTGGAATGGAGTGAAGTACCAACGATTGACTGCTGATCAAAATATAGAAGTGGAAATGTATCGCATCGAAGATTATGAGTCGACCAATTTCCCCTATGAAGGTCATTATCTTCACAGCGACGTAAAGCTAAAAAAGGAACTGCATACTTGGCGCTATCACAAAGGGGATTACATCGTCTTCGTAGATCAGCCCGTCAATCGCTATATCATCGAAACCCTGGAACCACAAAGTCCAGATGCCTACTTCGCCTGGAATTTCTTTGATGGCATATTGATGCAGAAAGAATATTTTTCTTCCTATGTTTTTGAGGATTTAGCGGCTGAGTTTTTGAAACAAAACCCAGATGTGCAGGCGGCTTTGGAGGCGAAGAAAAAGGAGGATGAAAAATTTGCCCAATCAGCCCGCGCTCAGCTCAATTTTGTTTATAAACGCTCGCCTTATTACGAGCCTACACATAGCTTGTATCCCGTTGGGCGAATGCTCAAGGAGCAGTCCCTCGAATTGGACTAGTCCCCTTCGACAGCTATTCGTCGAATGATTACCTGGGAAGGGCGAAAAAAGGCGGACCTTATGCTGTTCGTCCTTATTTTGATTTGGTATATTGCAAAAAAAATTAATAGATACCCATTACCCCCATTACATTTACAGTAATTGGGGTTTAATATCCAAATATGACATACGATAATTTCACGGTCAAAGCACAGGAGAGTATCCTCAAAGCACAAAAAATTGCTGGGGCCAAAAAGCAGCAAATGGTTGATACGCCTCATCTGATCAAAGGCATTATGGAAACGGATGAGAATGTTCCTCGTTTTCTACTGCAAAAGATGAATGTCAACCTAAGCACCCTCGACAAAGAACTCGAATCGGCCATTAATGCCGTTCCCAAAGTACAAGGCACAGATAAACAATACCTAACGGATAATTCAAACAAGGCCCTAAGTCGGGCCAAGAGAATGCTCAAGGATTTTGGAGATGAGTATATTTCCATCGAATTGATGCTGTTAGGTATTTTGCAGGGCAAAGATAAGGGGGGGATGATCCTCAAAGATTTGGGGGCTTCAGATAAGGGCCTTCGCGCTGCCATCAAAGAACTCCGAAAAGGGCGCACCGTAAACGACCAACATACGGAGGAGCAGTATAATGCCCTCGCCAAATTCGCCATTAATCTCAATGAAAGAGCGGAAAACGGTAAGCTTGATCCCATTATTGGCCGCGATGAAGAAATTCGTCGGGTGCTCCATATCCTCTCTCGTCGGAAAAAGAACAATCCGATTGTCGTAGGAGAGCCTGGGGTCGGAAAGACAGCTATAGTGGAAGGGATTGCCTGGCGAATTGTCAAGCAAGATGTTCCAGAGCAATTGGCTTCTAAAAAGATATTTGTTTTAGATATTGCTTCTTTGATTGCTGGTGCTAAGTTTAAGGGAGAATTTGAGGAGCGACTGAAAGGAGTGATTAAGGAAGTGACCAATTCCAATGGCGAATACATCCTTTTTATTGATGAGATTCATACCCTTATCGGCGCTGGAGGAGGTAGTGGTGGAGTAGATGCTGCCAATATCCTCAAACCCGCCCTGGCTCGTGGCGAATTGAGAACAATTGGTGCAACGACGCTGGATGAGTACCAAAAATATTTTGAAAAAGACAAAGCATTAGTCCGTCGATTCCAAACGGTACTGATTGATGAACCTAGTGTAGAAGATACGATTTCCATCTTGCGCGGACTGCAGGAGCGCTATGAGGTGTATCACAAAATTGAGATTTTGGATGAAGCCCTGATTTCAGCAGCTGAGCTATCGCATCGCTACATTGCCGACCGCTATCTGCCAGATAAAGCCATTGATTTGATCGATGAGGCGGCTGCTCGTTTGCGGCTGGAATTGGATTCGGTACCAGAAGAAGTGGATGAGCGCGACCGAAAGCTGCGCCAATTGGAGATTGAGCGCGAAGCCATTAAGCGGGAAAAAGATAAGAAAAAGCTGAGCAAGATCAATGCACAGATCGCTGATGCTAAGGAAAAGCTGGATTCAATAACGGCAGCCTGGAAAAGCGAAAAAGAAATTGTCGATACCGTCCAAAACATCAAAAAATCCATTGAAGAGCTAGAATTACAGGCGGATAAGGCTGAGCGAGAAAGCGATTTTGAAACTGTTGCTAAAATCCGCTATGGCCAGATCAAAGAAAAAGAGGCCATGCTCAAAGCCGCAGAAGAAAAACTCCACAATCTTCCCGAAGAAAATCGCTTTACCAATGAGGAAGTAACCTCCAATGACATTGCAGAAGTGGTGGCCAGGTCAACGGGTATTCCCATCCAAAAAATGATGCAGAGCGAAAAGGATAAGCTGCTGCGTTTGGAAGATGAGATAGGTCAGCGATTGATTGGTCAGCACGAAGCGGTGAGGGCGGTGAGTGATGCGGTACGTCGGGCGAGAGCGGGATTGCAGGATGCCAATCGGCCGATTGGTTCTTTTATCTTTTTGGGCCCCACTGGGGTAGGTAAAACGGAGTTGGCCAAATCATTAGCGGAAATGCTTTTTGATGATGAAAAGGCCATTACGCGTATTGATATGAGTGAGTTTCAGGAACGGCATTCGGTTTCTCGATTAGTAGGAGCGCCTCCAGGCTATGTGGGCTATGATGAAGGAGGGCAGTTGACCGAAGCCGTTCGCCGTAAGCCTTATTCCATTGTGTTATTGGATGAGATTGAAAAGGCTCATCCTGACACCTTTAATATCCTATTGCAGGTATTGGACGATGGTCGATTGACCGATAACAAAGGTCGCGTAGCCAATTTCAAAAACACCATCATCATTATGACCTCCAATATGGGGGCGGAGATCATTCTCGAAAATTTTGAAGACCTCGATGCACTGGGGGAAAAACACCGCGCAGAAATCATCGAAACAACGCAGACCGAAGTTTTTGAGAAACTTAAAGAAAATCTCCGACCTGAATTCCTCAATCGAATTGACGAGCAGATCATGTTTCTGCCACTCAGCCGCGAGGAAATCAAGCAAATCATGGAATTACTGCTCAAGAAGACTCGAAAAATGCTAGCTCGCCAAGGGCTCGTGCTCAATATTAGCGATAAGGCCAAGGATATTTTAGCTGATTTGGGCTATGATCCTCAATTTGGTGCCCGCCCGCTAAAGCGCGTCATCCAAAAAGAGGTAGTCAATGAATTGTCCAAGCTGGTCTTGGCAGGCACCTTCTCTTCTGGAAGTACAATTTATATTGATGCCGATAATAAGGGACTTACCTTCGACAATGCGCCAGCTAAGAATAAGGGCAAGGAGAAGGAGAAAGCGACTAAAACCAAGGTAGCGAGTAATGGCAAAAGCGCTGAAAAGCGCCCGAAGAAAAAGGAAAAGCCTATTGAAGAACTAAAAAAAGCCACTGAAGAGCTGAATGAAGTCATCAAAGAGATCAAGAAAGATCAGCAAGAAGACAAAGACTAGTTTTCATTAGATGCAGGCTTGGAAAAAACTCAAAGAGGACGTCGCTTACGATGGCTGGCGAAAAATTATTCAAAAGCAGTTTGAATTGCCAGATGGTACGGAG
>JBCBDH010000523.1:0-4856 GCA_038529855.1 Bacteroidota bacterium
GTATTTTTTGAGTGGTGATCAGGATTGGGATCAGGTGGGGCCTATGGGTGAAAAAAAAGTACGCGACCTGGAAAAATACATCGAAAATATTCCTGGACTCGAAAAATCTTTCCTCCCTTCCAAGGGTTGCCCAGGCCCAAAGGTGGTTGAGCTAAGCGAACAATTGGTCATTATCGCTATCAATTCCCATTGGTTTATGCACCCCTACGATCGCCCCGAAGCTCCAGAAACGGATTGCAAAATACTCTCAGAGGCCGACTTTTGGGAAGAGTTAGAGGATGCCATTGATGATTATAAGGACCATAACATCCTAATCGCAGCTCATCATCCCATTTATTCCAGTGGGCAATATGCAGGTAAGCGACTGGGCTGGCGTCATTTGATTCCCGTGGTAGGTACTTTTTACAATAGCTACCGCCAACAGATTGGTAGAGCTACAGATATGGCGCATCCAGCCTATAGTAATTATGTCCATCGCATGCGCGATTTGCTTCACAATTACAGTTCTATCCTCTATCTTTCAGGGCATGAATACCATCTGGAAGCCATCCAGGAGACCGATAATATTCACATCAACAGCGGTGCTATCGCCGAAAAACGCGCTGTGGGTAAACTGCCAGGAAGTTTGTTGCGATTATCCAAAAGGGGCTTTCTAAAGCTGTATTTTCACCCTGGAGGTCGCGTCAGTCTGGATGCTTATTATCTGGATAAGAAAAAGCTACAACACCAAAATATCCCACTGCTCCTGGGCCCCTGCGACCCTCCAGATGAAAAATTGGCGATCAATACCGCTGCTCCTCCTTGTCCTGACCAAGCCCCCCAAGCCCCAATCAACCTGACCGAGCAGATCCAAAGTACCAAAGGAGCTGCTGGTGGACAATACAAAAATAGTTCCTTCAGAAAATGGGCAATGGGCGAGCATTATCGCGAAGAATGGAATACCCTCATTTATCCGCCCCAACTTCGTATTGATAGCATATATGGTGGTTTGCGCCCCTTTGCCAAAGGCGGTGGTTTGCAAACCAATTCCCTCAAATTTCACGCAGCAGATGGTAGGGAGTACGCCTTTCGCTCCATTGGTAAAAACCCTGTCAAAGCCCTCGACCAACTCGCTCGACAGACGATTTATAGACACATCGTCAAAGACCTCATTACGACCCAACACCCCTACGGCGGGCTAGTGGCTTCCAAACTCATGGACCATACTGACATTCTCCACGCCCGCCCCTTGCTATTTATCATGCCACCCGACCCAGCCTTAGGCATCTACCTAGAAGAGTTTAGCAATCGGCTGGGAACACTGGAAATTCGGCCTAAAAAGCCTAAAAATGGGCAGAGAGGCTTTGCTGGCGCCGACCTGGTTCACAGTAGCAATAAGATGTTTCGGGCTATGTTTAAGAATAATGCCAATCGAATTGATCGACAAAATTATGCCCATGCCCGAGTATTTGATATGTGGCTAGGCGACTGGGATCGCCACGAGGATAATTGGAAATGGGCGGGTTTCAGAACGGACAAGGGCATCCAGTATCGCCCTATTCCCCGCGACCGAGATCATGTTTTTTCCCAATGGCAAGGTTTGATCCCCACTATTGCCGACAAAGTCGTCCCTAATGCAGAAAACTTTGGCTTACACTTCGATAATATCCAACACCTCAATTTCAAGGCTCGCCATCTGGACCGCCAATTGGCCATCGAGCTGACCCAGACGGAGTGGCAAAGCGCTGCCCGCTACCTTCAGGAGCTGATGAGCGATGAGCGAATTGATGAGGCCATCACTACCCTACCCGATGAGGTAGAATCCATCTCTGGCCCAGAAATAGCCGCTAAACTCAAATCCAGACGAGGGGAATTGGAGCAAGCAGCCAAGGATCTGTACCTACTATTGGCTAAGGAAGTGGATATCCCTGGCTCTAATAAGCGAGAGATATTTGAAGTAGAACGGCTGACAGATGGAGGGCTTTTGGTGGAAATGTATGACCGAGAAAAGTCAACTGGAGGGAAAGGAGCGCTTTTGTATCGCCGAGTATTTTCGCCTGAAGAGACCAAAGCCGTGCGGCTGTATGGATTGGGGGGGAAGGATGAATTTCAGGTTCGCGGAGAAAGCGACGAGAGTATCCAATTGTATATTATAGGCGGGAAGGGAAAGGATCAGATCAGAGACGAGTCAAAGGTGAAAGGTTGGAAGAAGATGACGCGGATTTACGATAGTCGAAAGCAGGATTTGGTAGAACAGGGACCAGAGAGTAAAATGATCCATCCAGCTTTGGAGGCGCGTTATAATAATAAGGCTTTTGAGTACAATGCACTGGCGCCATTACCTAAATTTCGCATCAGTAGTGGTAATGGTTTTGGTTTAGAGCTCTTGGTCAATTATTACCAAAGGGGCTTCAATAAACCCGATTTTGCCCATCGCTATCAGGCCAAATTGATCTACTATACGGCCATTAATGCCCAAAGACTGGATTTGAAATACTGGTATCGTCATTTTGTGGGTACTGCTGATTTGAATGTACATCTTAGGATGTCTTCTCTATACGATAAGTTTCCCTTCTTCTATGGAGTAGGTAATAATTCGGTTCGCGATCTGGACCTGGTCGAAGCGGATTATTATCGCACAGACTTTAATACCATCCGCTTCAATCCAGCTTTGGAATATCCTTTTTTCCAAAAGAGTGAACTACGGCTGGGGGTACAATATGAATACAATAATATTCAAGCGATTGAAGAAGATTTTTCGATCTTTAACGAAGAGAATAATCGCATGATCAATGGCTTTGGGAAGCAACATCTTGGCGGGCTGACCACTAAGCTCAATCTCGATTTTAGAGATCATCCCCGCTTTTCGGATAATGGTTCTCAATTTTATTTGGATCATGTGGTTTTTGGCAACTTTAGCCGTTCAGGTGAAGTCTTTGGCCGACTGGCGGCCTATGCTGCGCATTATTATACCTTCAAACCTATCACACTGGCTGGCAGAATAGGTTTTTCACATAGCTATGGAGAAACGCCTTTCCATTACCTCAGCCCGCTTGGTAGCAATGCCTTTTTGCGGGCGCATGTCCGAAATCGCTATATAGGAAAGACAGCGGCTTATTTTAATAGTGAGATTCGTTTGAGTCTGGGGAACATCCGCACCCCATTATTTCCCATCAGATGGGGCATACTGGGCTTTTTTGACAATGGACGCGTATGGACACCTGATATCCAGGAAAGCAATGACTGGCATCCAGGATATGGGGGTGGCATTTATGCTGCACCTTTCCAAAGAGACTTCAATTTTATCTTTATTATCGGACAATCAGACGATCGGGAGCTGTATTTTAATGTCAGTACAGGCTTTGATTTGCAATAAAAGCCAAATTTATTGCGCTTTCTGGCAACAATACACAATATTCACAGTAAAAAAATCATTATATGTTCCTAATTCGCTAAACCTAGAAACTACACATGCGCGCACTCCTTCGTCAATTCGTCCTATTCTGTGGTGTACTGATCATCTACAGCACAGCCACTGCACAATCTCCTTACGAAATTTCCTGGAAGAAAGACCTACCACTAGTTCTTGGAGGGGCGGGAGGTCTGACTACGGGTCTTATCTTGTATTCCAATTTAGACGTTTTTGATGCGGAGATTGACAGAATCCCCTCTACAAGTTCCATCAATGCTTTTGACCGTCCAGCAACGAGAAATTGGTCGACAACTTCTGGTAATATCAGCGATGTATTTTTGTATGGCTCGGCAGCCCTTCCCCTGGCTTTGATGCTGGATCGCGACATGCGGCGGGATGCCAAATACATCGCTCCGCTTTTTGCAGAGACCTTTATCATCACCCAAGGACTAACTTCATTGACCAAAACCATTACCAAACGCTATCGCCCCTTTGTTTATAATGAAAATGTGGGGGTCGAACTAAAAGAAGACAAACATGCTCGACTCTCTTTTATCTCTGGGCATACAGCCACGGTAGCTTCCCTATCCTATTTTACGGCAAGGGTTTTTAGCGATTATCATCCAGATAGCAAATGGAAGCCAGTGGTCTGGTCTGCGGCAGCTGTCTTACCAGCAGCAACAGGATTTCTACGAGTTAGGGCAGGCAAGCATTTTACCACAGATGTCATTGGGGGCTATTTAGTGGGGGCAGCTGTGGGTTTATTGGTCCCTTGGCTACACAGAAAAGATAAGAAAAAGCGTCGCAAGTACAGCATAAAACCCTTCGCTGGTGCTGACGCTTCCTTTCGATTGGTTTATCGCCAACTTTGGTGATTTTATACGCTATTCCATAACGTTACAAAACAAAACAAATAGCAAATATTTCCTTACCCATGCAGCTATTTTGTTGGTAAGGGTTGAAGGCTTGGTCTATATCTTGTTTTCATTAGACCAGTATCACAGCTGTCCATCCAAGAGAAAGAGACCGTCTTTCCAATGGCTTTGTTTAAGCTACTCTAGCAGCCTGAGAAATACTGCCGAGTATAAATAGTTTGTTGTACGCTACAGCGATTCAGGACAGCCATGTCTATCCAGTCCTTCATCACCAGGGCGACTCATCAGATTTTAGTGATTCAAATAGCCAGGACTTTTTTCTCAGTAGGACCATGTATAACCATACAGTAGGAGATCAAGTCCTAGCCATTGAACCAGACCGCAGAAAATAGCATGAGTAATTGATAATCAATTATTTACTCACTCATCTTCTAGTTCTTCCTCATCGGGAAGCAGCTGCATTTCCAGTGCTTTCAGGCGTTGTTCCAAAAAGCTGAACCGCTTTTTGATGCGATAGTCATAATCGCGTAATTCAGTGCCATCATCGGCATCATAAGGAACCAACTCTTCTGAGGTTTTAAGCAATTCCT
>JBCBDH010000524.1:0-4854 GCA_038529855.1 Bacteroidota bacterium
CCAAGCCGCCTGCTGGCCGCCACAGGCGGCTTGGCTAGAAGCAGATTTGGAAGCACATCAGCAAGTGCGCTGGAAGATGGCGCAGTATCATTTTGCCATTCGTCCACATACCCGTAAAAAGCGGGAGCAGCATGGACAATACAAGAGTTGGGCTTCTCTGTTTTACAAACATCAGGTCAATCTGGTCGTCGAGTCTGATGCCCACTGTGTAAAAACGACATGGCCCGTTCGACCTGCCAGAGGCTTTGGTAGCGATGAAGGCTTCATTCGCGATGAGGAAGGCGGTACGGTCTATATAGGCGAAGGCTGCTGGGGCGCTCCGCTCCGCCGCAACGACGATGATAAAGCCTGGACCCGCAATAGTGGAAGTTTTAATCAGTTTAAGTGGATTTTTATTGATCGCAATGGTATTGAGGTTCGGACGATCAAGACTGATAATGCGGATTTTGTGGCGTCCGTTGATCCTAATAATGTATTTGTCCCACCTGTTGGTTTGGACATTTGGCAGCCTAGTAATGGCCCCGTTTTGATCATTCATCCTCGCGATCGCTCTGAGAGTCTGGAAGGACCACTTTTGGTTTCGCGGCCTCGTGAAGGCGGGCTGCCCGATTATACCAATGATTTGGAGATTTTTGAATTCAATGCAGCGGTAGAAAATGAGACGGTCAATCTGAGCTGGCAAACCCGCAATGAGCCTTCCCGCCGCATTACCTTTGAATTGCAGCGCTCTTCCGATGGAAAAGTCTACCAAACCATTGCTAAAGTAGCTGGATTGGGGGTGGGTGGCAATCTCTATCGCATTTTGGATGATCCATCTAGTGATCAAAAGGAGACTACCTTTTCCTACAGGCTTCAGCATCGACTTTCCAATGGCAATAACAGCATTTATGAGCTAAAGAATATTTGTGTGGGCGAGGAGCCCTGGAAGGAATACAAGCGGATAGATCCTGATCCGCTAACGGGATTGCTCAAAGTGAAATATGCGCTCAACGATTATAGTGATGTCAGCATCAAACTGATCGATACTAAGCAACAGTCTATGTCGCACAGCGAATACAAAAATCAACGACCTGGAAATTTCCTCAAGTCGATCAATATGCGGGACATGCCCAAAGGGCGATATTTACTGACGATTCGTGCTAATCAAAAAGTAATCAAACAGGTGAGAGTAGTGAATGGGGTATAGGCCATTCCTAGTTAAGGACAAGCGAGAAGCTGATAAGCGCTCATTAATTATTCGAAAAGTGAGGCATGGCTGGATTGGTGGTATTGTAGAAAGTCAGCATACTAATTTCCACATTCATATACTCTGTTAATGGCAAATCGGCGATGATTTCCATAACGGCCATTTCTGAATTGGCGCTAAATACCGCCCAAAGCTTAGAGTTTTCCAAGGACAAGGCGTAATTAACCAGTTTTCCCTCCTTAAAAAGACGATTGATCGCGGCTCTCTGGTAGGGGATCAGGCTCATAAACTCTTCTGACAGACTCTCTGGGAGCGTAAAATCTACCATGTATTGATATTCCGTGTTCATGCGGATGGTTTAGTGTTTTTTACAAAAGTATCGCAAAATCAGGCAATTTTCACTTTTTATCCAGTGAATGTCTGCTGGCTATCTGCTTTTGTGATACAATGACAGCCTACGACACTTTGGTTTTGATATTAGGCAATGGTCTTGAGTTTTCTTCCTAGAATAATGGCTACAATACTCATTATGATGCCAATGTAGCCTACGTATTCATAATTGCCTAGCGATCCATCTGGATTCTCTACAACAATTAAGCCAGCCAATAATGAGGCCAAACCTAGTGCCATCTCATTAGCAGATGATCGAATACTCATAAAACTTCCTCGACTCTCTGGTCGAACAACGGCCGTTACCATCGTTGTAGCAGGAACGGAACGACCACTGGCCACAATAAAGTATGAAGAGGTGACTAAAAGTGCGATAAACATGGGTACGGGAGGCAGATTCGTGATGCCGTAAATAGACACCAAGGCAAAAATGGAGGCAATAGTGAATACTTTAGCATGCCCATGGATATCTGCGATTCGTCCGAAAAGGGGCAGCAGTACTGCCGTAGTAATTCCCCCAAATAAATAAATGTAGGTCACATCGTGATCGCTAAACCCAATATTCAATTGCATGTAAGGGGCAATAAAAGGGATAATAATAAAGTGGCCCAACATCATGATGGTCGTAAAGATCAAGGCCCGCAATTGATTGGGGTCACTAAAAATATTGCCGATCACCCTAAATGGATTAACCGCTTGTTTATCCTCACTCAGATGCCCGCGCATGGCAGGTAAGAGCCAATAGATCAGACCACACAGCAAAAAGGCCAATAGACTAATGATGATAAAAGGAAGCCGCCAACTGTATTCCGCTGCCAAATATAGGCCAAGCGGTACCCCTGCAACGGAAGCTACTGAAAAAGAAGTCATAACAATACCCATCGCGCTGGCTCTTCGCTCTAGTGGTATCACATCAGCAACGATGGATAAAACCAAAGCCCCCAATATTCCCCCAAAAGCCCCCGCCAAACTCCTCGCGGCCAAAAATAGATAATAATTGGGGACAAAAGCACAGGCCAGTGTCCCTGCTGCAAATCCAAAATTGATCCACAACAAAGCCTGCTTTCGGTCAAAGCGATCAATATACAAAGCACTGAGGATACCCATGACAAAGGCACTCAAGGCATAGGAGGAGACCATCAAACTAAACTGCTGTGGGCTAATAGAGAAAATCTCCATGAACTGCGCCCCTAAGGGCATAATGATCATAAAATCAAGGAGGTGCGCAAATTGGATAACGGCTAAAATAAACAACAACAACTTCTCATTCTTCATGCACTTGGGACACTAGGTGTTAAATAAGCAGAAACAAGTCGTATGGTACTTAGTTCAATGAATGGGTGGAGAAAAAAGAACCCATTCAGCCAAAAGCGGCTGAATGGGTTGCAATTGTTCAGATCCGATTAAAACACGCTTGTGCTATTTCAGATCTTCTTAGCCAAAATAGGATGCTGCTTCCTATTGTTTGATAAATTTCTTACTGCTCAACTCCGATCCCTGCTGCAAGCGAACCAAGTAAAGTCCTTGTGGGAAATGACCAACGTTGATGTCGTATACATTGGCTCCTTGATCTGTAACTACCTGCTTTTCGTAGAGGAGTTGACCGTTGAGATTGTAAATCGTAAGAATGCCCAGACTTCCAGAAACTTTTGTAGACTGGAAAAGTACCTGTGCTTGTTCAACTGCTGGGTTTGGACGGATTTCGATATCGCTGCCAGGCAAGCTTTGCGCATTGTCTATGCTGAGTCCACTATTGCCTCCAGTGAATCCTGTACAGAAATCAGGATCATCCGTGCGAATCACCGTCACAAAGTTTTCGGAAAGCTCAAAGCAATCGTCAGATAGCATTTCTATACCCGCATTATCACCTACGCCTACTTGGAGTTCGCCAGTAAAGGACAAGCCCCATACCCAACACTCACCAGGACCAGCTGGCTCGAAATCAATCATACCCGTTGGGCTGACACCAAGGATTTCTAAATTAGGATCAGTAATGACATAAGTGTAATTAGAAGTAGAGCTGCTGTTGTTCTCCATTTGGATAATATCTGCCTCATCGTCACCTGCACAGGTCATCACCATATCACCCATATCAGAAGTAACGGTTCCACCCTCAGGCATATCTCTAATCACCGTCACAAAGTTTTCTGATAAGCTAAAGCAATCGTCTGTAAGCTCAACTGCCGCTGCATTATCGCCGACCATAGCGGTAATGTTACCCGTGTAAGACAATCCCCATACCCAGCATTCGCCAACGCCAGCACCTTCAAAATCAAGGACACCGTCTGGGCTCACACCCAGGATTTCCAAATCAGAGCTAGTGATGACATAGGCATAATTGGAGTTAGCCGTGCTATTATTTTCCATTACAAAATCGTCTGCGATATCATCGCCAGGGCAAGTGTAAAAGGTCTCTCCTTTGTCAGAAGTCACCATGCCACCGTCAGGGTTATCTCTAAATACCGTTACAAAATTGTCGGATAGATCAAAGCAATCATCTGTAAGGTCAATCGCACCCGCATTATCGCCTACCGCAGCAGTAATATTACCTGTGTAAGACAATCCCCATACCCAGCATTCGCCAACGCCAGCACCTTCAAAATCAAGAACGCCGTCAGGGCTGATACCTAGGATTTCTAAATCTGGATTGGTGATCACATAAGTGTAGTTAGAATTGGCTATGCTGTTCGTGCTCATGACAAAACCGTCAGCCACACCATCTCCTGGGCAAGTGTAGATGACTTCTCCTTTGTCAGAACCGACCATGCCACCCTCAGGGTTATCTCTAAATACGGTTACAAAATTATCTGATAGGTCTGCGCAATCGTCTGTTAGTTCAACCGCACTCGCATTATCACCTACCGCAGCAGTAATATTACCTGTGTAAGACAATCCCCATACCCAGCATTCGCCAACGCCAGCGCCTTCAAAATCAAGGACGCCGTCAGGGCTAATACCTAGGATTTCTAAATCTGGGTTAGTAATGACATAGCCATAATTGGAATTGGCCATGCTGTTCGTGCTCATGACAAAATCATCAGCTACACCATCTCCTGGGCAAGTGTAAATAACCACTCCTTTGTCAGAATCGACCATGCCACCCTCAGGGTTATCTCTAAATACGGTTACAAAATTATCAGATAGATCTGCGCAATCGTCTGTTAGTTCAACCGCACCCGCATTATCGCCTACTGCAGCAGTAATATTACCCGTGTAAGACAATCCCCATACCCAGCATTCGCCAACGCCAGCGCCTTCAAAATCAAGGACGCCGTCAG
>JBCBDH010000525.1:0-4853 GCA_038529855.1 Bacteroidota bacterium
CTTAAATCGGGGAATGCCTGTGTTTTAAAAGGAAGTAGGGATGCTCATTTTTCCAATTTGGCCATCGTCAAGCTCATCCATGAAGTCTTGCGCCCCTACGGCCTAGAAGAAGCTGTGTATCTGGCTCCAAGCGATCGCGAAGCGCTCCTCCCCATCCTCAATGCACAGAAAAGCATTGACATTATTATCCCTCGTGGCGGACAGGGGTTGATTAATTTTGTTCGCGAAAAGGCCAAAGTACCCGTTATTGAAACTGGGGCAGGAATTGTACATACTTATTTTGACCAACATGCAGATTTGCAAAAAGGACAGGCGATTATAGAAAATGCCAAGGCTCGACGAGTAAGTGTTTGTAATGCCCTGGATACCTTGCTGATCCATCGCAATCGCCTAGAAGATTTGCCCAAACTCCTGCACAAACTAGGGCAAGTCCACCAGTGCGAAGTATTTGCCGACCAGGAGGCTTATCGAGAACTAAACGGTTATTATCCAGATGCACTGCTCCACAAAGCCCAGGCAGAGGACTTTGGGACAGAGTTTTTATCCATGAAAATGTCGGTCAAAACGGTAAGCGGTTTGGAAAGCGCACTAGACCACATTGCACAGTATAGCTCGCGACATAGCGAAGCGGTGGTTTCTGAATCTGCTGCTGTGATAGAATATTTTCTTACCCATGTTGATGCTGCGGTAGTCTATGCCAATGCTTCTACCGCTTTTACGGATGGGGCACAATTTGGCATGGGCGCGGAGATTGGTATTAGTACACAGAAACTTCATGCCCGCGGCCCGATGGCCCTTCGAGAACTATGCAGTTACAAATGGATTGCCCGAGGAGATGGGCAGATTCGCTCTTAGGCTTTTTTATCCAGTCGGTCGATTACGCTACCTGATACGCGCAGGAGCTCTAGTGCCGTAATAATGCCAATAAGTTCACTGCCTTTGACTACAGGCAGACTCCCAATGGAGTGTTCTCGCATCTTATACATGGCTTCTACGATGGTCGCCTCTGCACCAATGGTTACAGGTGATTTGATCATAATCTCTTTGACCAGTTTAGTTTCACCATTGAGCTTTTGGTTGCGCATCATGTGTTTGAGCAGAAGATGAGTGGTCACCAATCCAACCAAATTACCTTTACTATCTTCTACGGGGGTATAGCGAACCTTGCGCCATATCATCATTTCTGCAACCAGGTCGATAATATCGTCAGCTTGTACGGTAAACAGATCGGTTTCCATAAACTCCTCGACCTTCAACTGCGTAGGGCGATAATCTGGGAGGTCTTTCAATTCTGGTAATTTCCAGGTGTGCACAGGTAATCCTTTTTGTTGGTTTTCAATAATGGAGGCTGTCAGACAGGTAAGGGCTTCATCCCGCCCAGTTTGTTCCTTGAGCTTGGTAAAGGCTCGCAATTGCCAACGCGCACCATTCATATTTCGCTTCGCTCGCTCTTCAATAATCCCCAGGTATTTGTCGATATCTCTTTTATCGACTTTAGAATCGCGTAGCCCTTTTCGAGCCATGGGTAATAACTCCTTTAGCACCAAATCGGAAACCGCGATCTTAGAGTCTTTAAACCAGGTAAATTTTGAATCGATCCCATAACGTGCCGCCTTACCAAAATTATCGCGGATATCAGCATAGGAAATATGTTGGGTGATATCGTCGTATTTTTTGCCATAGGCGACCATCAAACCCAACCAGAAGGAGGCATTGGCAATCTCATCGACAATGGTTGGGCCAGCTGGGAGCACGCGATTTTCGATGCGCAGATGAGGTTTTCCATTAGGACTAATGCCATAGCAGGGGCGATTCCATCTGTAAACCGTAGAATTGTGAACCTGTAGGGCTCGCAATTTGGGTACGGTTCCTTTATTAATTAAATCAATGGCGTTTTCCTTGACATCGCCACTAATCAAAACGCGGAAGCGGGCGATATCTTCGCGGTAAATTTCGAGAATAGAATTGCGAAGCCAGCCATTTCCAAAGTTGACCCTGGGGCTTCGTTCGCGCATATGATCATGCGTAGTGCGGGTGTCGAGCGCTTGTTGGAAAAGCGCAATTCGGCTTTCATGCCAAAGCCTACGACCAAAAACAATTGGCGAATTAGCTGCCATGGCCATCACTGGAGCCGTCAGGGTTTGGGAGATGTTGTACATTTTGACAAACTCATCTGGGGAGACTTGCAGATGGACCTGAAAACTGGTATTGCAGGCTTCGAGCAGTGGCGAATCGTGTTTGACCAGGATTTCATCAATCCCAAGCATCCGCAGCTCGTAGGCAGCCCCTTCGAGCTGATTATTGATGGATTCCATCAAGGCATAGTAGCGCTTTTTGGGTGTCAGTGAATCCATATTCAGATGGAACTTTCGAAGGGTAGGCAGGATGCCCGTAAGGATTAATTGGGCATCCATTTTTTCGAGTTGCTCACTGATTTTTTTGAGATTACCCGTGTTCTCTTTCTCCATCATGCTGAGGCATTTACCTTTCAGCTCGCGGGGCGTCATGTTGGTTTCCAGATTAAACTTCGCCAATTCCGTTTCTACCCAATCGTAATTCTTCATTTTTTCCAGTGCAGACATGGCGATGAGGGCGGGCTTGAAATTGCCTTTGTGAACAAGGCACATCTCTTGTTCAGCGCCTATTCTAGTAATGCCACTTTCAAACCAGTCGTTATTAAGCATGTATTCGAGTGCTTGAACATCATCGAGTAACTGGCGGACGAAGTCGCGACGTTCTATTAGGTCGTTTAGTAATGAGACTTTTTGTTCTCCCATGAATAATCCTTGTTTTTAGATGTTGGTTTTTTAGATGATCGCTTACCAAAATAGCGATTAATTCATAACAAAAGAATATTTTTGAACAAATCATGCGTTATAGCTTTGTATCCCTTTTAAGAACTTTATATAAGGGATTAAAAACCACAAGCGATGAACAGGATATGGATCAGCCTATTGATGTGTTTTGGCCTCTTGGTGGCCTCTTGTAAGAAGGACCAGGAGCCCGTTTTGTTTGAGATACCCTATCAGGTCGACTTTGAGATTCCCGCTGGGCTCAACACCTTTGAGACACATATCATTGAAGTTAATAATATTCCAAGCAGAATGGAGGAAAGCCTCAATGCGCGCGGCTTAACAGTGGAAGACATCCAGCGCATCGACCCCAAATCTGCTCGCCTGAGTAATCTCCTCGCTGATGGCACCTACGACTTTATCAGGGAAGCCTCTATCGAGTTATTTATCCCGCGAGCGGTTCCCCTACCCAATAATCGCGACTCCCTGATTACAGAAGTTTTCTGGCACCCCCAAATCTCTACGAATACAGGGATTGACCTAGACGTTCCCGCCACCCTCTCTGATGCCAAGCGCCTATTGACCAAAGAGCGGATCAATATCCGTGTAAAACTTATTTTAAGAGACTTTTCGCCTACCTTCCTGAGTACGCGGATGCGATTGGAGTTTGCCGTTCGATAAAATGCCTTGTTTAATGGATAAAGCAAGTTGACTTTGCCCGCTAAATCAGTGAATTTTGTGTTGTATCAAATCCCATAACAACATGAAATATTTAAGCACACTTTGTTTATCCATTCTACTATTTCCAATACTTCATGCACAAGAAAATTTACAATTGCTTTTTGGAGATGGTGACTTCAGCTTTGAAGACCACTTTTTTTCCAGTTCTCAACTGAGTCAAAGTGGAGAGGACTTACTATTCTTTGGTTATGAATCTTTAGGAGATGACAATCTTCTGGTGAAGTTCACCCCAGAGCTGACATTGCTTTGGACAAAAAAGTACAGTGCCATTCGCCCCCTTTCCATATCGCATCACCTTACCAAAATCAATGAGAATGCCTACCTAATCGTCAATGCTGCCTCAGAGCATATTGTTCTGTACGAGATTGATGGGGAGGGAAATATCATCTGGCAAAAATGGTATGATAATGCAGCTTTTTTTCAATACCTGAATATTGCCGCTACCACTTGGTTCAATGATCATCTCTACATTTTAGGAAAGAGTACCATTGGAAATTCAGGACCAGAAGGCCCCTTATTCCTACAAAAGTACACGCGCGGTGGCGATTTAGTATGGAGTAAGCATTTACTGCTTCGCTTACCTAATGTAGACCCTGATGCTGAGATTCTTCCCATTTTGAATAGAGCATCAAATCAGTTATTGCCCTACGGAGACAACGAATTGTGTATCTCCTCGTCTATTTTGATAGAAAACTCCATTTCTAATCCATTTTTGATCAGAGTAGATACTGCTGGGCAGGTACTTCATGCCAATGCCTTTGACCACCCCAGCTTTGAAGTTGGTCATGTTTCAAGCATCATGGATAATGATGATTTACTATTCACTGGAAGTGGGAATGAGGATGCCTTTCTAATGAGAACCAACCAAGAAGGAGAATTTCAATGGGCCTACACTTATGGAACAGAAGCTACTGATGGTTTTAGTGATATAGAAGTGTATGAAAATCAGCTGATAGGAGTTGGGTATAGCAGTTATTATCCATCTACTAATATCAACTCCTTTACTACTGTGATCTATCGTTTTTCAAGTAATGGAGATTTTCTCAGTGCGGATAACATCCCCAACACGAGCTCTCCGTCCAGTAGCACCTTCATTCAATTTCAAGATCAATATTATATAGCCAGTAAGCTGGAGCATGATGATTTCCGATCTGGCATCAATCTCACCAAAGTCAATCCAAATGGTATATATGCCTGTGAGGATTCTAATCCCTTGCCTATTGAGCAAAGCCCTGTCAACAATATCATCAACTATGAAATTGATGTTATTGTGGAAGAGGACTTTGATTACTTTTTGGATACTTCCAATTTTACCCTTGA
>JBCBDH010000526.1:0-4846 GCA_038529855.1 Bacteroidota bacterium
GTTGAAGTGCCCCAAGCGCCAGAGGAGGCAGTGGTCTTGGAATCTACTCCTGAGACCATAGCCAAGCCAGTATGGGGTGATCTGAATAAGATTTTTCAGGACCTACCGCCCAGTTATTACTTCCATTGTGCGGATTTGGCTTGGCTATGGTCTCAGGAGTAGATTCCAAGACCACTGCCTCCTCTGGCGCTTGGGGCACTTCAACCTCCCATTCGCTCCAATCTCGCTCCTTGGGAATCACTGGATCATTAATATCAAAAAAGGCAGGAAATAATAAATCAAATCGCTCCCTACCCAATTTCTTTAAGGCATTGGTATTTTCCAAATCGTCCTCTCTTCCCGCCAGCATATCAGTCATGTACATCAGCAATAAAGCCGTTTTGTGGGTCGTCCAGTGTTCTGGTGCATAATCCAGTATTTTATATTCTACTGGATAATCGCCAGGTGATAATTGATCGATGTAGGCATTTACCCCGTCTCTGTAGGCTTCCAAAAAGAGGATCATGTTTTCCTCTTCGCTCATTTTATTGATCACCTGCTCCGCTCCGAAGTCCATTCCCTTCCTTCTTTGCATTCGATCGTAATCCAAGGCTCTGGACCCTACGATTTCAGCTACCCGACCAGCTGCCGCATGGGTCTGAAACTCCATCTGCCAAAGTCGATGCTGTGCGGTGACATAACCCTGTGCGCGGTAAAGATCCTGCTTATTTTCAGCAAAAATGTGGGGAATAAGGGATTCATCGTAATGAATGACGACTTCTTCTTTAAGATCTGGAATCGACAATTGTGTAGCTGCTGGCAGGGATTGCTCGTTTTGCCAGATACCCTGCGCTGGGGAGAGAAAGGGACCAAGTGGAGGAATAGAACCGAGTTTGGTATTTAGGGCGTAGAAAAATAAAGCGCAGACGATCAGAAGAAAAAGTAATTTAAAATATTTCATCTATACCAGATAATTAATGAGTATGAATCCTCCTCAATAAGCCAAATACCAACTCCCCCTCTAATGTACTAAAATATTAACCTTCATATGATAAAAATTGTGCAACCTATTCATAAATACCCTGTCTTTTACTACAAAGCACAATAGCAAAGATTGAAGATAATGACATTCAATCTTTGCTATAATTCAACTACAGTTGAAGTTTCGTTGAATCGGTAAGAGGGTCAAGCTTGCTTAACTCTCTTACTTTTCAACCATTTTTTTAGCGCTGAATAAGAAGGCGCTGAGTCTGAATTTGTCGGTTGCTTTCCAGTCTTAAAATATAGGTGCCAGCGGCTAGCTGACTTTCGATGTTTAAATCTATTTGCTGTGGCCCCGCTGGATAATCACCAGAAGCAATTGATTTGACCTGTCGGCCTTGTATATCCAATAGCGATAATTCCACCTGTCCGCTTTCCTTCATTTCCCAACTAATTTGCGTTTGATTCACTACAGGGTTAGGAGCAATTTTTAATGGATTATCTGCAGCAATTGGGGCTTGGGTATTAACAGGTTCTTCCAATTGTAAATCCCACATCGAGCGACCAAAAGTACCCGCAATTAAGGTGCGGGTAGGTTGGTGAAATTCCAAATCGGCGACAACACTTGGAGGTAAGCCCGTTCCCAATGGTGCCCAAGTATTATTTTCTGCATCCGTACGTTCCCAGACCCCCATATCCGTAGCTACATATAATTTGCTGGGTAGATCAGTATCGATGATGATGTCATTGACTGGAAGTTCTGGGAGATTGCCAGAAATGTCGGTCCAGCTTTGGCCATAATCATTAGTGACAAAGACGTGGGGCTGATAATCGACATTGCGATAACCAGAAAGAGTGGCATAAGCGGTGGCCTCATCCGTGGGGTGAGCCGCTACTCTAGAAACCGCACGCTCTGGTAGGCCATCTGATACCTTTAGCCAATCTCCTCCTCCGTCTGTCGTCCGCTGAACATTGCCATCATCTGTTCCTACCCAGATCACATCACTGTTGCTTGGTGAAACGGAAATGGTAATAATTGTGGCAAAAGAACCAGAACCACTTGGATGTTGGCCATTACTCAAATCGTCGCTAATGGGTATCCAAGATGCTGCACGATCTACAGAGCGATAAAGTCTTTCTGTTCCGTAATAAAGGGTTGATGGATTATTAGGATCAAGAACAACGGGTGTATTCCAATTATTCCGATCACTATCCCCAATGCCATTGGTCGCATTGCTGAAGCTTGCTCCACCATCTACAGAACGGCGAAGGTTTCCAAATTGAAATTCGGCATAGACAAATTGATTATCCGTTGGATCGACGAGTACATAAAAGCCATCGCCTCCCAAAATGCGCTCCCAATCATCTGTATTGCCTGTCAGCGTGCGTATGGTACCATTATCCTGTGTTCCGCCATAATGCCGTTCTGGATTTTGGAAGTCCACATGAGCGGTATAAAATTGAGAAATGGGAATGACATCTTTATGATCCCAAACATTTCCACCATCTTCTGAGATGTAAAGACCACCGTCGTTTCCGATCACAATAAAATCAGAGTCATCATTGGCATATTCCAAACCGTGAAAATCGACATGCATATTTGCCGTAGCAAATTCCCAGGAATCACCACCGTCTTGAGAACGGTAAAGGGACTGCCCTAAAACAAAAACATCATCTGGATTTTTTGGATCGACGCGTACATTTCCAAAGAACCAACCAAAAGAAGAAAAAACACTAGACAGATCGCCATCATTAGTCCGCGTCCAAGTCGTACCACCATCTACTGATTTGAAAAGACCAAAAAAGGTATTGGTAATTGGATTTCGGGTATAAGAGGCATAAAGTACATTGGGTTGAGATTCGCAGATGGCAATTCCAATACGCCCAGTATCTTCATCGTCATCTGGTAAGCCATTGGTCAACTGCTGCCAATTATCCCCTCCGTCTGTAGAGCGATAGATACGAGAATTGACACCGCCATAGGTCCTTTGCCAAGGATAGCGAATGCGTTCCCAAGTTACTGTATAGAGGATGTTTGGATTATTGGGATTGATGGCCACATCGATGCAGGCGGTCGAATCATTGAGATAAAAAATGCGTTCCCAATCCTGACCACCATTCATCGTTCTGTACAAACCTCTTTCTTCATTTTTGCCATATAAAACACCCGTTGCGGCTACGAAAACGCGATCTTCATCAGTAGGGTCGACGATGATTCGCCCAACGTGATTAGAGGCTTCCAATCCCACAGATTCCCAACTGCTTCCTCCATTCGTAGACTTATAGACCCCATCGCCAAAGAAGGCACCAGAAGTAGCAGAGCCATTGGCTTCTCCCGTTCCAACATATACAACATCTGGATTGCTTTTCGCAATAGCGATGTTGCCAATGGATAGATTACCAGCATCATCAAAGACGGGAGTCCAGGATTCACCAGCATCCGTAGATTTAAAGACTCCTCCAACAGAACCACCAGCATAAATGATGTCGTGATCAGTGGGATGAATAGCGACATCCGTTACGCGGCCCCCTACATTAAAAGGGCCTTGTTGTTGCCATTCGCCTTGTGAAGAACGGCTATTGGCCTTAATGGCTGCTCTGGCCTGCTGATGGGCTTGTTGAAAAGCTTTTTGATTGATGGTGCCATGCGGAAAGGCGCGTTGTTGATAAAAATAATTATCAGGGGCCTTATCGGGTTCTTCTTCCTGTGTGCTTGTCTGAGAAGTCTCCATTTCGGCTGGCGTATACAACAAATAAAGTCCAATGATAAGGACAAATACAGAGGTGATGGATAGTGTTGTTTTCATGCGTTGTTTTGTTTTACTTGAATTTCCTTAAAAGAAGTGCTCAATTGAGAGGTTTACTGGTAATATCTGACTTTTTGATTGAATTTCTTAGTTTTTCACCAATTGACTAAAGAAGCGTAAAGTAGATTACTTTTAGAGTGCGATCATACAAAATTAGCGGAAATTTTAATCCGCTAACTTCGCATGATCAGTCACTTGACTATTCAACAGTAGGAAGCTAATTATAGTTGAGACTTTACTGTTTGGTCAGGGCAAAGCTGAATAAATGACCATTTTCATCCTCAATTTGAAGCCAGTAAAAACCTTGGCTGAGACCTGATGGGATCGAGATGACTTGATGGGGAGCATTTGTCCTTTGCGTCTGTTGGCTAATGATTTGGCCCAATGAGTTGTACCAGCGTAGTTGATAGCTTGATCCAATTGGTTTTTCCCAATGAATGAACAATTGATCTTGGAATGGATTGGGGGAGACTTGTGGAGAAGGAGCACGTATTTGGTCTACTGTGGAGGTAGGGGGATTGCTGCCACTTTTCTGAGGTATAATGAATTGAGGATCACCACTGAGCCAAATGCTGGAGCTTTGGATATTGGTGATATTGGATGTTTGGCTGTAGTCCCAATGGCGCATTAAGAGCGATTCAATTGCAAAGGAGGTAGGGAAATTATATTGCGCTTGTGCCTGTTCTGACTGATCACTTTGGGTACGGGCCCAAAGGATGTAGCGGTATTCGCCATTGGGCTGTAAAAAGGCGGCTCCCTGAATGGTATTGGGTAATTGTAGGGCTGCCGTTTGCTGGGGATCGTATTGGCAGGTAGGTAGAAAATCAGACATGGTCTTATAAGCTATTCCACTTTCTGTAGGTATAATGCTACTCAATCCCTTATTCTCTATCTTTTCGTAGAGCCCCATGTTTTGGAATCCATTACTGGCAATCGTATAATCATAGGTTTCAGAGAGGCTGTAAATATGAAATTGAGCGATGTCATTCATCTGACAAGCCACTAAGCTTTTAAGGACAAAATTGCGTTGCGCAGCATCTGAACCAATGTACTCCTCAAATGCCTTTCTAGGAATATTG
>JBCBDH010000527.1:0-4841 GCA_038529855.1 Bacteroidota bacterium
AGGCTGGGTAATAGTGTACAAAGGGCAACTCTTCACAAAGCTGAGCGATAGCGAGAATCAGGGCGGCTTTAGATCGCTGATTCTCTACCGCTCCATCCCGCCAATGCCGAATTGGGCTCACACTCAAAATGACCTTTAGATGAGGGCTGCGCTGTTGGAGCGACTGTAGGTGAGCGCTAAGGGCGCTTACGATCTCTTCTACACGCAATCTTCGACGGCTGAACTGATCAGCGGGTAGCTTGTGGCAATTGGCGACAATGCGGCTAGTGGCATGATGAGTAAAGACATGAGCGGTTCCAAGAGTGAGGAGAAGGTAATGAGATTGGGCAATATTCTGACTGGCTTGATGGAAACCTTGATTGATGTTTTCCAGGGCTTGGCTTTTATTGGGATGCGAAAATTGACTATGGTGGTCAAAGCTGTGCCAAAGGCCCTGATGCTCAAATAGGGCTTCAGGTGGATAGGGCTGCCCTTGAATAAGCATTTGTAGCGCTTTTCCTATAGAGACGGGATTGTAGAGGATGCCAAAGGGATTAAGGTCGACAGAAAATTTGAGCCGCATCAAGCGTTGACCGATATGTTGGGCAAAGCAAGAACCCATACAAAAGATTGGGTCAGGGTGTTGGATGAAAAAGGAGGGGGACTGTTTGGTGATTACGGTGCGGAAATTAGACATACCATTACTGCTTTTGGTCCATCCACTTTGGCCAATGAATTGCCAAATTAGATTCTATTTTTTCCTTCAAAAATATTAAATTCCGTTCGCAAGGCTAGGGAAGTGCTATTTTTAGCTCCAAGGCTTTTCAAATGGCCTCTGCAAACGCGTGTGGACGGGTTCGAAGAACTAAGTCCTTGTTGTATAGAAACCTTTTGTACATGGGATTATTTGGACGATTGTTTGGTAATGCGCCTTCCAATGAAGTGCAGCCTGATATCCGTTTTGGTCGGTATACGGATGCCTATAAGACGGATGAACAGTACGATGCTTGGGATCGGGCATTGATGCAGTTTGAAGAGCAGAACTACCTAACTGCTTATCGCGAATTTTTTGACTATTTACGAGATCAAGATGCGGGAAATGTTCGCTATTGGATGGAAGGGGAGGAATTGAAGTTTGAATTGTTTCAGGGGTCGAAACGCATTACGGGCTTTGCCAATAAAAAGCAATTGGGGGCCAAAGCCAAAATTGCCCTTTCTGAGGATTTGAACATTGGTTTTATGCAACGGCTGCTCCAACAAAATCACGATCTAAAATACAGTCGTTATACGCTGGATGGCGATCATCATATTTCTATCCTTTTCGATTCTTTTACCCTCGATGGCTCCCCCTATAAATTGTACTATGCCCTAAAAGAATTGGCCACCAGCGCAGATAAGCAAGATGATTTGCTCATCGACGAATTCCGTATGCTCAAACCCGTTGAAACGGATCATCTGCAAGCCATTCCCGACAAAGAGAAAGAGGTAAAATACCAGTTTATGCGGCGAGAAATTGGTGCGGTGCTGGATGGTATGGACAATGGCCAACAGCCCGTGCAGGAATACCCAGGCGGGGTGGCTTATCTGATTTTGCACCTGAGCTATAAATTGGACTATCTGATTAGTCCTGAGGGGTTTATGATGGAAACACTGGAACGTATCCATCGACGCTATTTTGAGAAAGCGCCCCAATCGAGCATAGAAAAAAACAAGATACTTTATAATGAACTCAGGGCCCTTTACGAAAGACCCAAAGCGGCCCTTTTCAAAGAAATGTATCGAGTGCCTTCTACCTTTGGCATTACTAGCCCGGTCAATCACGATCGGGTAGAGCAGTTTATTCAGGGCGAATTGGGTAATATGGATTGGTACCTGGAGAATGGCTATGAGGAGATTGCCTTGGGTATTCCGGGCTATATCGTTGGTTATTGTCTGTTTAATTATGCAATTCCCAAGCCCGACCGCGATTTTTTTCACCTGTTCTACCAAATCACTGAACCCGATTATTTTAGCCAATTGGGTTTTTCGCTGCGCTATTACGATTCACGAAAAAAGCAATTCAATAAAAGAGCGATTCGGAGAGCGATTCGGGAGGTGGTCGAACAAAATCGAGATATCTATTATAAACTCCATCCTAATACTGCTATCTTAGAGTTTGATCACATAGCCAAATTTGCCAGATCCTATTTATTGATGGTTCGCGAATTGGATCTATCCAAAAATTAGTCAATTTATGCCCGTCGAGACGTTTCGAAAGGTTTTGATTCAAATTGCTACGCCTTATAGCACTGGAACAGGCTTTTATCTGCAAGACGTCGATCTGATTGTGACCAGTGAGTTTGTGGTGCGCGATAATCGAGAGGTCATCATTGATGGATTGGGATTTGAGCGTCAATTGACTCCCGTCTTGTATACAGATGCTTACTACGACTTGGCTTTTCTAGCTGCACCCAAAGAAGGGACCTGGCCGATGGTAGCGCTGTCTAGAAATGGAGAAGTGATCCTCGATGATCGGGTTTATGCGATTGGGCATCCCTTTGGGCTTCAATACAAAGCAACAGAGGGGCGAATTTCCAAAACGGACTATCGCGATAACGATATTTACTATCTCCAACACGATGCTTTATTGAGTCCTGGGAATAGTGGCGGTCCCTTAGTCAATGAGCGAGGTGAGATCATTGGGATCAATACCTTTATCAATAGAGACGGAGAGCCATTGGGCTATTCTTTACCTGTTCATCATCTCTTGGAATCAATCAAAGCCTTTCGTCGGGGAAAAGGGGCTGTAGGAATTCGTTGCTATAATTGTAAGCAATTGGTTTTCAAGCATACAAAAAAGGGAAATCAATGTCCCGAGTGTGGCACTGGGGTCCAATTGCCTTCCTGTATTGAGCCTTACGAGGCCAGAGGAATGGCCAAGACTATTGAGGATATGCTTGAAGCATTGGGCCATCCTGTTGATCTTTCAAGGCGAGGTCCTGGCAACTGGCAGATTCATCAGGGGAGTGCTAAAATTGACATTTCTTATTACGAAAAGAATGGCTTGATTATTGGAGATGCCTATTTGTGTACACTCCCTACCACACCACAAAAAACCCTCTTTAAGTATTTGCTTCGGCAAAATGACGAAATTGAAAACCTAACTTTCAGCGTTAAAGAACAATACATTGTCCTATCGCTATTAATCTACGATCGTTATTTGAATATGGATACCGGTCTGGAGATGTTCAGGCACTTGTTTGAGAGAGCCGATTATTACGATAATATATTGGTCGAACAATACCAAGCGTCCTGGATAGTCGAAGAAGATTAAACTTGGGGAAATTGCCCAAACGAATAATAATAATTTGGCAATTGACGCGTTTTATGGAAGGTTTTTAGCCAAAACTCTCCAATAAACCCTCTATTTAACACTTATAGGACATCCCCGGGTTATAAATTCCTTCTTTTTTTATCTATCTTTAATGCTTAGATAGGAAACTTGAAAACATCCCATGCTCATTCAGGGTAATTTTTTATTGTACTGAACAATCAAATTTTTTGATTCATGAGAAGATTGAAACTACTATTTATTGCTTTTATTTTTGTCTCTTCCTCCGCTCTGGTGGCACAAGACATTCACTTTTCTCAGTTCTACCTGTCGCCATTGAATCTCAATCCGGCGATGACAGGAGTGATGAACTGTAACATTCGCTTGGTCGCCAATTACCGCAACCAATGGGCGAGTGTACTCAAATCCAATGCTTTTAATACTTACTCGGTCTCTTATGATCAAAGAGTTCCCGTTGGTCGTTATGACTATTTCGGTATCGGTGGAACTTTCTGGGGAGATAGAGCTGGCGAATTGTCATTTGCTACTTTACAGGGGCGTTTGTCTGCTTCCTACAGTAAGAAAATGGGTGGTTACCGTCGCAAAGCACATTACCTAGTGCTCGGAGCTGACGCTGGAGTTTCTCAGCGCAGTATCGATTTCCTAAATGCTCGCTACGGTTCTCAACATAATGGAGAAGGTGTTTTTGATGGCTCCTTATCCTCTAATGAAGATTTTTCTCGCGACAACTTCCTATTTGCAGATCTTTCTGCTGGATTGTTGTGGTTTACGGTCTTTGACGAAGACAATAATCTATATTTTGGTGGTGCCTTTAGTCACCTTAACCGAGCGAACCAATCATTCGATTTGGAAACCTTGGAGCCTTTGTTCAGCAAGTTTACCCTGCATGCTGGTGGTGAGTTTATGATGACCGAGCGCGTAGGTGTCGTGCCTGGCTTTATTGCTTTATTCCAAGGGCCTTCTCGCGAATACAATGCAGGTACTAGTCTAAAGTTCCTCTTGGGGAAGAGCCGTACCAATTCTCAGGCATTCCAATTAGGTGCCTGGATGCGTTTGGCCAATCACTTCGAGAATGCGGTAACGGCTGATGCCTTTATCCTTTCTACTCGCTTTGATTATGACCAATTCAGCATTGGTTTTAGCTATGATGTGAATGTTTCCTCTCTTCGCGCTGCGTCTAACTCCAACGGCGCCTTTGAATTTGCTTTGGTCTACAAAATCTGTGGTCCTGAGCAGAGAAGCGTATATTGTCCGAATTTCTAGAACTTTATCTGGATAATCTCGTATAATAAAATGTCCTGTTTGTATAATATTTCAGACAGGACATTTTTGATGCGTATATTTACAATAGGCTGATTAGGCTGGCTTTAGCTTGATATCAAGCCTGTGAATAGCCGAATTAAATAAATTATAGTATATTACAGCCGTTATATATGTTAAATATCGGTGTGTTAATTGTTACATACTTCTATTAACAGCCCTGTGCTTCTAACAAAATTGAGAAAAACGAAGAGATATGTTCGGGAACAAA
>JBCBDH010000528.1:0-4833 GCA_038529855.1 Bacteroidota bacterium
ATCCAAATAATCCATATACAAACGATGAACTTGATTATCCGAACTCAGAATCGTAAAATCAGGGGCTAATTGAGCTTGAAGCGAAAGGGAAAAAAGAAATAAGAGTAGACCAGTGTATAATTTTCTCATGGGATTGGTTTTCTACTTTAAGTAGTTTTTTTAGAAGAAACACGCCTATAAAGATACGGAATTGTGGGGGGATAAGCCAGTTTGGGAAGGGGGATGGGAAATGGAATGCTTTTGTATATTTAGGTAATTTGAAGTGCTTGTCTTAGTTGAGACAAAAATTAGTAGCAATGAACATAAAGCCATGATGCATATAAACCAAGCACATACTCTACCCCAAGATGCAAAAAAGAGCCTTGAACCAAAGGACAGCTCCAATGGTTCCATTGGTAAACACATGAATCATGTCTCTGATGTCCCCCTCTGATTTTATGCGGGAAGCTTTGCGAGAAGGCCAAAAGGCGCTTCCAGCCTGTCGACCTAACCCCCCTGTGGGATGCGTTATTGTAAGCGATGGCGCAATTATTTCTAGGGGGTTTACGCAGCCGCCAGGGCAGCATCATGCGGAGGCGATGGCCCTGAGTTTATTGGAGGAGGGAGCGGAGCGACTGGAGGTTTATGTCACTTTGGAGCCTTGTTCTTTTCAGGGGCGTACCCCTTCTTGTGCCAGGACCCTTGTCAAGTACCCTGTCAAAAAGGTGTATGTTAGCTTGATTGATCCGCATCCCAAGAATCAAGGGGAGGGGATAAGGATTTTGGAAGAAGCGGGAATTCCCGTTGAGGTGGGACTGCTAAAGGAGGAGGTCGCTGCTTTTCTGAGTCCTTATTTGATAAAAGAAGCCTAGTTCACTACCTTTGGAGCCTTATGCAAAACGTTATTTTTCAAGACTTAGGTCGAATTAGTTATAAAGAAGCTTGGGATTATCAACAAAAGTTGTTGAAAGAGGTCATCGACTTGAAGCTGCGTATTCGACATATTGAAGACCCTGCCGTCAGAGAGCCCATGCGCAAGCATTATTTTTTATTTTGTGAGCACAATCCCGTCTATACCCTGGGAAAAAGTGGTTCTATGGATCATTTATTGCTTAATGAGCAGGGGCTTGATAATAAAGGGATCGAGTTTTTTAAAATCAATAGAGGAGGAGACATTACCTTTCATGGCCCTGGACAGGTCGTTGGTTATCCCATTTTGGATTTGGATGGTTTTTTTACGGATGTACATCAATACGTGCGCTATATCGAAGAGGCCATTATACGAACCCTGGCAGAGTACGGTTTAGAAGGGATTCGCTATCCAGGATTTACGGGGGTTTGGTTAGAGGGCAATGCGCATTTGCCCAAGCGAAAGATTTGTGCGATTGGGGTGCATCTGAGCCGCTGGGTGACCATGCACGGTTTTGCTTTTAATATCAATACAGACCTTCAATACTTTAATCACATTATTCCCTGTGGAATCAATGATCAGGATAAAACAGTGACTTCCCTGTCTGTCGAACTCAAGCGATCGGTTCCATTGTCAGAGGTGAAAACAAAGATTCTTCACCATTTTTCTGAACTATTTGGCTTTAAAGCCGTAGAAGCTATTCGAAAAAAGTAGTCCCTGGCATGGGTACATTTAATCATCATTGGAATGAAGAAAGACATCCCTATCTATAAAGTTGAAGACCTCGCCATTGCCATTGTCCCAGAAGATGAGGAGATGTGGAATTCTTATATTATCAACCTCAAGGAAGAACCCATCAAGTCCGTTCTGATCAAATCCTCTGGCTATGGAGAACGAGATGGACAACAAAAAAAGACCAGTGTTTTAAGGCATTTCTTTGAAGAAATTGGTCCCTTAGAGATCCTGAAAATTGAGCCTATCCAAACGACCCTATTTGATCTGACCAATGAGTACTGGGTGAGTTTTCGATACGATGGCTATATGTACGATAAGAAGTACATCTTTGTTAAAGGTAGCATTAATAAGATCAATTTCACCTTGATTCCCTTTATCAACAAGCGGGGGGTGATGATCCGCTAAATGGAAAAAATTGTTACATAGTTAATTTTCATATTATAAGGCATTGTTTTTGTTTGGGATTTGGGTAGAGCAAACAGCCCAAGCATGAGTCCAACATATTTTTATAGTGATCTGGAGGTCTTGAAGGCCCTATTTGGCCCTGAAAATGCCTTGTGTCTCATCTATAATCCCAAACAGCGCTTAATCCTCAATTTGCCTGAGGAGGTGGTCGCCTTTCAGGAGAGGACCGTACTGATTCAATACCTAGCCAAACGACGGGAAGATCATTTTATCCTATTCAATATGGCTGGAGAGGACTTGCTGGATCTCTATGGCCAATCGCAGATTTTGACCATCGTTCGCTTTGGGCATCAAAAAGAGGAAAAACGCCAACCCGCTTTATACTACACGATCAATAATCCAGATGGTAGCATCCGCTGGATTGTTCCTTCTGACAACAAATATCCTGGTTTTCTAAATTTATATAATGCCAATACCCTGAAAGCCAAAGCTTTTAGGCACTTGGCCAAACAGTTATTCCAAAGAGGAGTTCCCCACTTATTGGCTTCAGGAAGCTTTGTTTTTTTCCACAAAGGTCCTCATCCCATAGAACGCTACCTCGCTGATTTTTCCAATCAAGAATACACCATTTTCACTGGAACCATTGGTTTGAATCGCAAGGCGATCATTGAGCTGGGGCAAAATGGGCAGTCTACCCATTTTATCAAATGGCCAGTTAGTCCCAAAAGCCTTAGTCTGGTACAACAGGAGGAGCAGGCTATCCGTAGAACAAGCCAATTGGGCATTCGCGGTTTGAGTCTTCCTCGCATTCGCACCTTGGGTAAGGCCCTTTTACAAAGCAATGTGAAAAATGGTCAGCAATACAGTGCCGATCATCTATCAGCCGTTCATATGCAGCTTTTGCTGCGAGCCTATGAACATAGTGAAGAGACCTCACCACTGACGGCCTTGGCTTCTTATCGCGAGATTGGGGAGCGCTTAACTCGCTTGAAAAATGGTCATTTGCTACTCAATGGGATGAATCCAGAATACACGGGACAATTGATTGATCGAATGGATCAGCACTATCAGGCCATTGATGCGGACACCCTAGTTAGTTTTGCTTGGGCTCACGGCGATTTTACCCCTTGGAATATGTACCTCAGCAAGGAAGGAGTGGCCCTCTATGATTTGGAACTGAGTAGGATGGATATGCCTTTGCTCTACGATGCTTTTCACTTCATCTTTCAATCGGCCATCTTGATTCATCGCTATGGCTACAGCCGTATTCGATCCCAATTAAGGGCTTTGGCCAATATGCCAGAAGTACAAAAAATGGTGGATCAATATCAACTGGACATTGATTTACATCTTCGCTTTTACCTACTGTATAATATCAGCTATTATTTGGAACAATACATCCAACAAATTCGACTACATGCACAGGTCCATTGGCTGGTAGATGTATGGCTGGAAACCTTGCGAAGTATCGAATTGCAGTCTACCTCGACCGAAAAGCGATCCATTAATTACTAGTAATCCCCTTAGCCCCAAGCAAAACCTTAAAACACTCAGAGTAGCGTTAAATGTACTCTTTAATCAAAAGCCCTGGGGGCGGAATGAACATATGTATAAGCTAAATTATTTATTACTCCTCTCTGGTCTACTGCTGTGTTTGAATGCCTGTCAGACACCACAGCTCTTTCAAACCAAAGAGCAAACTGATTCCTCTGTATTGAGCTATTTTGCCCAATCGCCTCCAGCTCCTGTCCTAAAGAAGGGCGATAAGATTACCCTGAGTATATGGCAGCACGATCAACTGAGTATTGGTTCGATCAATACCGTATACAATACAGATGAGATGACGGGCCGTTGGGTGATCATCGACAAAGAGGGCGAGGTCAATCTACCCAAGATTGGAAGGGCGAAAATAGAGGGATACACCATCAAAGAAGCGGCCTACTACCTGGAAGCTTTATACAGTAAACACATCAAAAGCCCAGTAATTAACCTACGGGTATTGAATCATTTTGTAACTGTGATTGGCGAGGTCAATGCGCCCTCCCGCTACAATCTGGATAATGAAACCATCCGCTTAGTCGATTTAATTGCAGAGGCAGGCGGACTTACAGAATATGCAGAGGCCAAAGACGTCCGATTGATTAGAGAGATCAATGGGCAGTTGTTGAGCATGAGTATTGACATGACCTCTCTGCTAGAGATGAAAACCAAAAATGCCATCCTACTTCCTGAAGATGTCATTTACATTCCCTCAAGAAGTAAAAAAGGATCAGATGAATTTTTAGCAAAAGCAGTACCGATCACTAGCATACTCACGGGTTTTGCCGTGTTCTTCTCCGTTTTTGCGAAGTAGTACCATATGAACGTACAGAAGGAGTATAAAACCATTTTATTACCTCTGATCAAGGGTTTTCCTGTTCTGGCTATTTTCATAGCCATTGCTGTTTTTTTGGCATTGCGCTATCTTTCTTATGCAACTCCTCTTTATCAGGCCGTTGGTTCTGTACGAATTGATAATCGAGATCACGGTATCTCTGACTTTGAGCTATTTTCGCGTAGGGGGAGAAATGGCATGGGGACCAATTTTTTGACAGAAGTCGAAGTCATTCGCTCCAAGTCGCTCGTACAGAAGGTCTTTAAAAAACTGGACTTTAGCGTTTCTTACTATCGTCTTGGACGAGTTCGCCAGACGGAGATGTACAGCGAAGAATCGCCTTTTATCATCACTTATCTCAACAATAACGACGATTTTTATCATCGCTCCTTTTACCTGGAATACAAAGGGGAGGGAGAATTTGGCTTTT
>JBCBDH010000529.1:0-4829 GCA_038529855.1 Bacteroidota bacterium
ATATGGTCCTCGATCCAAAAATGCGAAATTTGGTGGGCTATATGTACAAGAGTGTGATGCGCTGGATCACTGGTTTGTTTATTCAAATCGACCCCATCGGCATCCTTAAGTCCTATGTGGAAGACCTCAAAGACAATCTGCGCAAGATGAATCGCCAGATCAGTCAGCTACGGGGTCAAATGCACAAGCTCAATGAAATTATTCACAATAATCGACGTCAGATCGAAAGTAATCTTAGCCTCGCCAGCAAGGCCAGAGCCAAAAACAAACAGGCGCAAATGATCCTCAAGTCGCGCAAAGCTGGTCGACTCAAGGAATCCAATATGCGCCTCGAAGACCTCTATCGCAAGATGGAAGTCCTCTACAGGGTACTGACCAAGATGTACGAAAACTCTGAGGTCATGATGGAAGATATCAAAGACCAGGTCGAGGTGAAGGAACAAGAGCGCAAGGCCATTATGGCGAGCCATTCGGCGATGAAGTCAGCGATGACCATCATCTCAGGTGATAAGGATAAGAAGGAGATGTTTGATATGGCCTTGGAGGCGGTGGCGAACGATGTGAGCCAGAAGGTGGGGGAGATGGAGCGATTTATGGAGATGTCTGCCAATTTTATGGACTCCGTCGATTTACAAAATGGCGTTTTTGAAGAAGAAGGGCTAAAAATGTTGGAAAAGTGGGAAAAGGAAGGCGTTTCGCTCATCTTAGGAGAAGAAAAAACTCACCTGCTCGAACAAGCCAATTCCGAAAATGATGTACTCGACCTCAATGCACCAATGAAGAAACCTATACGCGAAGAAAGCCACAGAAATCAATACGATAGCTTCTTCGAGTAATATCACCTAATTCATCACTTACGTTTAATACCAAAAATGGCAAGCAGACTCACCACTTTTTCCAAATTTCTGATTACGCTGGCTATCGTAGCCGCTGTATTCTTTTTGGGAAGATATTTCTTACAAAATACAGAGGCCGGTCAAGAACTGGCCAAACAAGCCGAAATTGAAAATGTTGGCGGTTCCAATACCAATACCTCTCCATCTTCTAGCTCTGGCGATGATGTCATCAAGATTGGAGTAGTGACCTGGGGCGGTTATGCTGGCGGGCAATACTTCAATAAAGGGTTTGAGGTATCCAATGCCTCTCGTTTCTACCAAGATTACGGACTGAAAGTAGAATTTAAAGTACTCGATGATTTTGAAGCTTCTCGCAATGCTTTCAAAGCAGATGAAGTCAATTTGCTTTGGGCGACTATTGATGCCTTTCCTACAGAACTGGGAGAGAAAGAAGGATTAACGGCTTTTGATCCAGTTGTTGTTTTTCAGGCGGATTGGTCCAGAGGGGGAGATGCTATCGTGGCTCGTCGAGGTATTACAAAGGCTTCTGATCTTAAAGGTAAGAAGATTGCTGTTGCCGAAATGACGCCCTCTCATACTTTTCTAATTTGGTTGCTTGAAGCAACGGGCTTGACTACTGATGATATTGAAATCATACCACAGGCCAGCACCATTGATGCCGCAGAGGTCTTTAAAAGTGGAAAAGTGGATGCCGCGGTGGTTTGGAGTCCTGATGATATCTTGTGCGTAAAGGCTGTTCCTGGTTCTCGTATCTTGGAAAGTACTCGCTCTGCTTCTTACATCATTGCGGATATCTTTATGGCCAAGCGCTCTTACGTCAATGCTAACACGGAAAAATTGCGAAAACTATACGAAGGTTGGATGATTGGAGCGGCAGAGATTAATTCTGATCCAAGCAAACGCAGGGAAGCCGCTAAGATACTTTCAGAGGAATTTACGGAGCGTGGTACCGCCCTTTCTGTTGGCGATGCGGACGAAATGATCGGTAATGTGCGATTGGTCACCCATGGCGATAACAAGAATTTCTTTGGTCTAACCAATAATTACAAAGGCATTACTGGTGATGCATTGTACTCTCGAATGTCAGATAAATACAGTAGTTTAGGTTACATCAAGGGAAGTGCACCTGCTTGGAGAAGCATCAATTATCCAGGTTTGGTTAACAGTACCACCTTAGCTAATGAGGAACAATTCCCTGAAAAAGTGACCTATACCAAAGTAACGAGTAAGGAAGCTGACCTGCCAGCAGTGACTAATAAAGAAGTCAGTATCAACTTCCGTACAGGGGAATTCAAACTAGACGAAAATGCCAAGTATATTATAGATCGGGAATTTGTCTTTGAAGCCAAATCCTCTGCCAACCGAATTCGAATTGAAGGGAATACCGATAATGTAGGGAGCCGTTCTTCCAATGTCTCTCTTTCTAAAAAGCGAGCACAGGCCGTAGCCGATTACCTAATCTCCGAGCATGGTATTCCAAGTAATAGGGTCATCGTCAAAGGTAATGGCCCAGATAATCCAGTCGCCTCTAATAATACAGACGCTGGACGAGCAAAAAATCGCCGCACTGATTTTAAATTGCTGGCCAATTAGCATGGACAAGGGCTGGATAATGTGTATCCAGCCTTTGTTTTCTTGTCTTCACCCTAAGTTCCTCTATGTCCCTATTTACCCTACGAGGCGAACTCTCCAAATCGCAAGGTCTGTTGCTGGGTCTGCTAGGTTTCGTGCTGTTCGTCGCCTTCTGGTGGATTTTGGCAGAAGCCTTTTCCATCCAGAGACCCATTGTTGAGGGCTTTAATACCCGCTTGCCTTCTTCCATTGGTGCAGATTCGCTAAAGATCGACCGCGACTCCCTAGCTCGCGCAGACTCTATTTTATTTGCCAATGCTACGGAGTTTGAAAAGGTTTATCCGCTATTGCCTACTCCAGGTAGCGTTGTCACTTCCTATCCTGATTTGATCAATGAAGATCAGCTTTTTTACAATACCACTCGCTCCATTTGGCTCAATATCCAAGGCTACTTTTGGGCGGTATTGATATCTATTCCCATCGGTTTTCTGATTGGCCTCTTTCCACTGTTTCGTGGGATGTTTAGCAAACAGGTGGATGCCCTGCGCTATTTGCCACTGACTGCACTGACTGGGCTATTCATCATTTGGTTTGGAATTGAAGATCAGATGAAAATTGCCTTTTTGGCCTTTGGGATTATCGTCTATCTATTGCCCGTGGTGGTCCAGCGAATTGACGAGGTTCAGAATGTTTATCTGAAAACAGTATTTACCTTGGGGGCAACGGACTGGCAAACGATTCGAACGGTCTATTTCCCTTCCGTCATGTCGCGACTCATTGATGATATTCGCATCCTGACCGCCATTTCCTGGACTTATATCATTATTGCTGAATTGGTGAATCGACAGGGTGGGGTAGGGTCGCTGATTTACATCAAGGCCCGACAGGGACAGGTACAAAAGGTCTTTGCCATCTTGATTGTCATCATCATCATTGGCTTTTTACAAGATCGCATCTTTGTCTTTATCGACAAACGCCTATTCCCGCATAAATATGCCAAGACGGTAGCAGCGGGTATGCGCGAGTCACAAGCTGGTATCTATGTCGTTTTTGGCGCAATGATCTTATTATTACTGGTCAAAGCCATCATTCCAGCCGCTGCCTCGATTATGACGACCCTTGTGCTCCTGGTGATTGTCACCAGCTTATTGCTGATCGCTTATGGCGAATTTAAAGTCTTCCAATCAATACGTGCTGAATGATTAATTTTCCAGATACGGAACTGCCCAATATCATCGAACTTAGGGGCATCGATCAATCCTATGATGGAGGGGAATCCTATATCATCAAAAACCTCGATTTTTTGGTGGAGGATAAGCCCGAGCAAGGACAGTTTGTGGTCATTCTTGGAATGTCAGGTTCTGGTAAGTCGACCCTCTTAAGATACATTGCGGGTTTGCAGAATCCGACAAATGGTCAGGTCATGGTCAATGGTAAGCCCGTGGGGAAGGACAATCGGGTAAGCATGGTCTTTCAAAAATACTCTTCGCTGCCTTGGATGTCTGTTTTGGATAATGTAGGATTGGCCCTTCGCTATAAAGGGCTGAGCAAGAAGGAGCGCGATGAAAAAGCGATGGAGATGATTGAAGTCATGGGCTTGGCTGGACATGAACACAAATTTGCGCAGTATCCTACCTTGTCTGGTGGTCAATTGCAAAGGGTAGCCATTGGGCGCAGTCTTTTGGCTAATTCTGATGTTTTGCTAATGGATGAGCCATTTGGGGCCTTGGATGTCAAGACGCGTTTGCAAATGCAGGATCTACTCTTGAACATTTGGAATAAATTTCATCCAACGATCATTTTTGTCACCCACGATATTTCAGAGGCCGTTTACTTGGCTGAAGACATTTATATTCTCAAATCTGCACCTTCCCATTTTGTAGAGCACATCAAAGTTGATTTGCCTTTCAACAGAACCCGCCAAACCAAACGCGACCCTCGTTTTGTCGAATTGGTCCATTTGGTGGAAGATAAAATGGTCGAGGTGGCAGAATTGGGCTAAGCTAAATACTTATGTCAAACGCAAAGCACCAAGCGCTCATTACTCAATTTTACGAAGCTTTCCAAAAAGGCGATGCTGCCGCTATGGGCGCCTGTTATCACGAGGAGATCACTTTTGAAGACCCTGGCTTTGGACACTTGAAGGGGAAGGAAGTGACGGCGATGTGGCAAATGCTTATTGAGCGCTCCAAAGGGAATCTGAGTGTTACTTTTGATCGCGTCAAAGCTGATGATGTTCGCGGTTCGGCCAACTGGGAGGCCAAATATCCCTTTTCCAAAACCAAGCGGCCCGTTCACAATAAGATTAAAGCCAACTTCCAATTTAAGGATGGAAAAATCATTGATCACAAAGATGAATTCAGCTTTTGGCGCTGGTCCTCTATGGCCTTAGGGCCAGTA
>JBCBDH010000530.1:0-4824 GCA_038529855.1 Bacteroidota bacterium
TTTCTACTATCCTCGCTACAAACCCGCCTTTACCCAAAAGCGGGTTTGTAGCGAGGATAGTAGAAAAAAGCTTTGAATACCGTTTCTGTCACCGTATAATTGATGTCATTTCCAATGTAATCCATTAAGGTAAAAGGGCCCATTCTAAAGCCCCCTAGCTCTTTTATCGCCCAGTCGATCGTGGCTACATCAGCTATACCTTCCTCTAAAATGCGAAGTGATTCTCCATAAAAAGGCCGCGCTACACGATTGACGATAAACCCTGGAGTATCCTTGGCTAAAACCGTCAATTTCCCCCAACTGTCTACCATCTCCTTGGCTTGTTTGAGTACCTGTCCATCTGTCTGTACCGCAGGAATGATCTCCACCAGTTTCATTAGCGGAGCGGGATTAAAGAAATGGATGCCTATGACGCGAGTTGGGTTTTGGCAAGCGCTGGCAATGGCTGCGATGGGTAGAGAAGAGGTATTGGAAGCCAGTATACAAGATTCATCAGTAATGCTTTCCAGATTGGCAAATACCTTCTTTTTAATCTCTAAATTTTCAATAATGGCCTCAATAATAAGTCCGCAAGAGGCATAAGCGGTCTGGTCATTGACAAAATGAATGCGGCTCAATATCCCGTCTACAACAGATTGCTCCATGCGTCCCTTTTCCACTTGGCGATGGAGAATGCGGGTCAGCTTTTGCGCTGCGCGAGTCAGGGCATCAGGATTGGTATCGTAAACAAAGACCTCATGGCCAGCAGTAGCTGCTACTTGTGCAATACCTGTCCCCATGGAGCCACTTCCGAGAACGCCTATTTTCATCATGTGTTTTGGTGTTTTGATTTTGTGCGGCTGGCGTGTTATTGACCAGTAAATGTTGGCTGGCGCTTTTCCAAAAAGGCATTGACGCCTTCCTTATAATCCGCCGTTTGGGAAGCGGCCGTTTGCAGTTGTTCTTCGACGGCTAATTGGCGATCTAGATCATTGTTCATTCCTAGGTTGAGGGCTCTTTTGGTTAGGCCCAGTCCCTTGGTAGGCATCTTGGCCAGTTTTTGCGCAATCTTTTTGACGGTAGCCTCAAAATCTTCCTCCGCGACCGCTTTGTAGATCATCCCCATCTGTACAGCATCCGTAGCGGAGACCTTATCGCCAAGCATCATTAGGGCACTGGCTCTTTGGAAGCCAACAAGTCTAGTTAGGAAGTAAGTACCTCCACTGTCGGGAATCAAACCAATCTTGCTAAAGGCTTGTATAAAGCTAGCTGATTCTTTGGCGATGGTAATGTCGCAGGCCAAGGCGATATTGGCCCCTGCTCCTGCCGCTACGCCATTGATGGCAGCGATGATAGGTTTTTCGATTTCCCGTAGTCGTTTGATAATGGGATTGTAGTGATTGCCTACGATATCGCCAACTCCAGGGCCATTGGGGTCGATGATTTCCTGTAGGTCTTGACCAGCGCAAAAGGCTTTTCCTGCTCCAGTGAGGCAAATGGCTCTCACCGTTTCATCTTTGGCACATTCATCTAGCGTTTTTTGGAGAGCTAGGGCCATATCTTGATTAAAGCTATTGTATACATCTGGACGATTCAAGGTGATGGTGGCCACACCTTGATCAAATTCGTATAAGAGGTGATCCATTACTTCGCTATTTGGTTGATGGTCTTTGACGCGGCCAAAGGTAGCCAATTAGTGACACTTAAAATAATCAAAAGGTTCGAGACAGGAAGTACAGCGATAGAGCGACTTACAGGCGGTAGAACCAAATTGGCTGATCATCTCTGTATCTGTAGAGCCACATTGTGGGCAGGCAATTTCTTTTTCTTCTCCAAAGAGCGATGCTTTGTCGGCTCGGCCTACAGGGGGAGCGATGCCATAGGCCAGTAGCTTTTCCCGTCCAGAGGGGGTCAACCAATCCGTTGTCCAAGCTGGGCTCAGGACTGTTTTGACTTTTGCATTTTCAATACCATGGTCTTCCAGTACCGATTTGATATTGACTTCAATGGTATTCATAGCTGGGCAACCAGAATATGTAGGCGTAATGACAATTTCTATCGCTCCTGTATCAACATTAACTTCCCGAACGATTCCCAAATCGACTACACTGAGGACGGGAATTTCAGGATCGCTAACCTTTTCCATTAATTGCCAGATCGCTTCACTATTTTGCATGAAAGGTCTTTTTGCATTAAACCGCTAATAGGGCTTTAAGGTTGAGTAAAACTAGCGGATAAATTGCGATAATCCACGCAACTGGACTGTTGAATTCCGTTATGGTCTTTCTCTAAAGCAAATATTTTATTAGATTTGACCAAGTTCAAGGACAGCTAAACAGAACCATCAATTCTATGATTTTCAACCTCAGTGAGCACAATAGTATTGCCAACCAATTCATCGCCGAATTGAGAGATATCCATATCCAAAAGGACCGTATGCGCTTTCGCCGCAATCTCGAACGTCTGGGAGAAGTTTTGGCCTATGAAATCTCTAAAACCCTGAAATACGAAGAGAATTCGGTAGAAACTTTGCTGGGGATTGCCAATACCCAGGTGCCTAATCAGCGCATCGTTTTATCCACGATCCTTCGCGCTGGGCTCCCCTTCCATCAAGGTATGCTCAACTATTTTGACCAAGCAGATAATGCCTTTATTTCGGCCTATCGGATGCATCACAAAGGAGGAACCTTTGAAATCAAGCTGGAATACATTTCCTGCCCACAGTTGGATGATTGTGTGCTCATCCTTTGTGACCCTATGTTGGCCACAGGAGCTTCTATTGATCTGACCATAAAAGCCCTATTGGAGTATGGCCAACCCACTGAAATTCATGTCGTCACGGCCATCGCTTCTAGCTATGGGCTGAGCTATATCCGCCGCCTCCACCCCAAAGTCCATATCTGGATGGGGGCAGAAGATGAGGAGCTGACGGCAAAGTCCTACATCGTCCCTGGGCTGGGCGATGCGGGTGATTTGAGCTTTGGCAGTAAATTGCAGGACTAAGGCCAACTATCAAAATAAGTGCATCAGACTTTTCGTTTTTTCAAATATTTTTAACTTTGTCGACCTACGTTATACGAGAGACTAAAATATGATCGATTCGTTAAGCCCCGGTCTTATCCTTGGCATTGTTGTTCTCTATTTTCTCCTACTCATGGCCGTTTCCTATTTTACGGGGCGCGATGCGGACAATGCTAAGTTCTTTCTCGCTGGCAGACAATCTCCCTGGTACCTGGTTGCTTTTGGAATGATTGGGGCCTCTCTATCGGGTGTTACCTTTATCTCTATTCCAGGTGTGGTGGGGGCAGGTGGAAAGAATATGGCCTTTTCCTATATGCAGATGGTCTTGGGCTATTTGGTGGGTTATGCCGTGATTGCGACGGTCTTACTTCCTCTCTATTATCGCCTCAATCTCACTTCTATCTACGGTTATCTCGAAAAACGCTTTGGCTATTTCTCTTATAAGACAGGAGCTGGCTTTTTTCTGCTTTCGAGAACGATAGGCGCTTCTTTCCGTCTTTATCTCGTAGCGATTGTATTGCAGTACTTTGTCATGGATGCCTTTAGTATTCCCTTTTGGCTGACGGTTTTATCGACCATTGCTTTGATTTGGGTTTACACTTATCGAGGAGGGATCAATACGATTGTCTGGACTGATACGCTGCAAACGCTTTGCATGCTCAGTGCGGTTATCCTGACCATTGTCGCCATTGGGCAGGCATTGGATAAAAGTCTGCCAGAGTTGATTGGTACGATACAGGGTAGTGAGTACAGCCAGTTTTTCTTTTTTGAAGGAGGATGGAGTGATCCCAATAATTTCTTCAAGCAATTTATTAGTGGGGCTTTGATTGCTATTGTGATGACGGGTTTGGATCAGGATATGATGCAGAAAAACCTGAGTTGTCGAAGTCTTCGCGAGTCGCAGCTCAATATGTTTACGTTTAGTATCATACTGGTTTTTGCCAATTTGCTGTTTTTGGCTTTGGGTGCCTTGCTGTACATTTATGCGGCAAATATCGGTCTGGATATTCCCGCGCGTACCGACCAATTGTATCCAACGATTGCCCTGGAGCATTTGAGTCCCCTTACAGGTATCATTTTCATTCTTGGCCTAATAGCTGCGGCCTACTCAAGTGCTGACTCTGCCCTAACGTCGCTGACGACTTCTTTTTGTGTGGATTTTCTGGGGTTTGAAAAAGGAGAAACCTCTGATGAGGAGCAAACCCAAACGCGATTTAAGGTGCACATCGGTTTTTCGCTGCTTTTATTGGCGGTCATTGTTGCTTTTAATGCCTTGAACGATGATGCGGTGATTAGTAAGATTTTTGAATGGGCAGGCTATACTTATGGACCATTGCTTGGCCTGTTTAGCTTTGGTATGTTTACCAATTTGAGTATACGAGACAATTTGGTTATCCCAATCTGTATCATCGCCCCTGTGCTTTCCTATATCCTCAATGTCAACCAATTATTTATTGGTTTTGAGCTGGGTTTTTTGATTATTCTCTTGAATGGAGCCCTGACCTTTTTTGGACTTTGGGCAATTTCTTATCAGGAAGAGGAATAGCGAGGAATCAGCTTCTAAAGAGCGCTGCTTTTTAGAAGCTGACTTTCTTTTATTTAAAAGCCAAATTCAATCCAAACCGCGCATTGACGCGCTGGCTGTCAAAAGGTCTGAAAAAAGCTAAGGTATTGTCAAAAACAGCGTATAGCTGCACTGGTCCTAGTCTTACTGCCGCATTCAGCCCCAGGTTATCATAAGTACCTTTAACCATAGAGTAAACCAAGCCACCAGAAAACACCTTTCCCAAATCCACTCCTCCGTTTATCGCCAGTCCAGCAATC
>JBCBDH010000531.1:0-2149 GCA_038529855.1 Bacteroidota bacterium
CTTCTGAACTCAAAGCCGCCTATATCAATCAACTTCTAAAAGTGGGTTTTCACACCATTGATTTTGGCAGTTTTGAGTTCAGAAGGGATAAATTCCTTGATCCCTTGCATGGCGTCTCTGGGACACTCAATGAGTTTAATCATGTAATACTTAGCTGATTAGGACGAATAATTTGGTTTGTACAAAGATAGGGAGTTTTGTCATCAATTATTGATATTTTAGCGCGAGCCTGACAACAAAGTCCTCTAAATGACTGTTGTTTTTTTGATTATTCAAAGCTGAAGAGATATGAATAAAGCCATTTGGTCTTTGATTGGTTTTTCCCTTTTTATTATTGGTTTTTTAGCCTTAGTGCTAATGATCGTTGGTGTACAATTGTCTTATCTTACCTGGATCGATAGTGGTGGCCGCTTGATGGGCTTTGTTATTCGCCTGCTCATGATTTTGAGTGGCGTAGTAATCGTTGTGCTCACCCGCACTAATTGGAGAGAGGAAAACGAACAGGAAGAATCTCCTTATCTATAAACGCAGCCCAATCACTAGGGCCGTCTCTTGGTATTTACCTCTCGCAAAGCTGTTGACTATATCAATACGGAACAGTCGGAAGACTCCAAAGCCGATATTATCCAAACCAGCAGACAGCTCCCAATAATCTTTTTGATCTTCTGTATAAAGGAAAGAAGCACTAATCACCGTTTTCCAAGCCAATTTGCGAATAGCAGGGATTTTATCCAGTATAAATCCCTGAAAATTGTGCTGCCAGTGGGCCTCTACGAAAGCGCCGTCAGTGCTGTATTCGTAGTAGGGTAAGCGAAAGAAACTGCGCATGTAGCGATCGGGATTGGAGATTAGGAGTTGGTTGCCATTGAAATGGCGATAGTCGATCGGTGTTGAGCGATTATTGCGTAAGAAGCCTCCACCTTGAACGGACAAGCGCGAATAGCCGACGAGGCCAAAACTAAATTGGTCAGATACCTCAATCGCCAATTTGGTATAGTCGACCATTTGATTGGAAAAGGGGATAGCAGTCCGAATGCGGAGCCAAAGGTCGGGATATTTGGAGCCCATGATGATCTTTCGACCTGGGTAGGTGAGGTATTTTTGTTTAAACCGAATACGTAGATTTACATCTAATAAAAAGGCATCTAATTCCTCAAAAGCCAATGCATCTGTTTGATTATCAAAGGGATAATTAGGAAGGTAGTCTCGATCATTGTCTACCCAACTGTTATTGCTTTGATTGACCAAATTGCGCCGCTGCGCATATTCTGTGCGAACATTGAGCAGGAGGCCATTAAAAATCTCATGACGCGCATCTAATCGCACGAAATATTTATCATACAATTTGAGGTAATTCCTTCGCCCCAATAAGCTGTAAAGGCTATTGAGCGTTGGAGTGATGGGTTCGTTTTCATTAAACTGTACCGCTGCCCTACCCCCACTCAGTCCGATCCGCGTAAACCGCGTGCGATTAAACTGCATTCGCATCCTTCCAGAAAACCGCCATTCCTCGTCTCCCAGCCCATACTGCACCTTGGGAGCTAGCTCAAACCAGCGCATATTGTAATCATCAAACTCCTGTCGATATCGCAGCCGAAAATCCCCATAATATCCTTGTACGGTATTGAACTGTAGCCTAGTCAGCGGTGTCCCCAGGGAGAAATAGCGCTTCCGATAGGAGTTGGCATAGCTGTAGCCAAAAAGTAAATCCCAGACCTTAAATTTATTGCGTTTTCGATCCATAGAATCCAAATAGGCCCTGGACTCCCAAATCTCTTGTAAACTGTCTTTTTTGACATAATCCGCCGCCTCTTCTATCGTCAGTGGAATCGGCCGAATACTATCCCAATAGACCAGATCTTTGGTATTGGATTCTTCCTCCACTTTAAAGACCTCATTTTTAAAGAAATTATCGCTAAACTCAGGAACCAAATCATAATTGGTGAACATCCCCGTAAAGTTGCCATCTACCCTAAAACCAAAAATGTCAAATTTGAAGAGAATAGACTGTGAAAAAAGCATCCAGGTATCAGGAGCTTGAATAGGTACATGTACTTGTTTGATTAATAGCGTATCCAACACAGGCTGTTGAATGGAAGCCCCTGTTAGCATGAGTTCGGTACTGTAGATATTCCAAAGGTCTTCTGTG
>JBCBDH010000531.1:2159-4824 GCA_038529855.1 Bacteroidota bacterium
TAAAATTGCTGTTCTTCCCAAAAGGGAACAAGACCCAGTTTTATTAATCAACCTCCCTTCTTCGTCGTAGAAAGTACCTTCCAATCGGTAGCGATAATACGACAGCGCATTATCGGCAATTGGAGAGAGGATTTCTCTTTCGATCTCGATGTGATTATTGTAAAAGCTAAAGTCCATCAGCGTCGCCCTATTGAAGCTAAAACCATTATCATTACCACTTACTTTGGAAGAGATCATGACCTCTTTTTTCTGATTGGGTCTTTGGTAGAAAAGTTGGGCCTCGGATTCGGAGAGGTAGACGATTCCTTGGCGATTAGAGTCCAAGCTACCGCCCATATCGCCAATTTCCTGCCCCAGCACCTTGTCTGGAGCATCTAATAATTTTTGTACGCCTTTGATGTAGGCGTCACAACTGTAGGCATTAACCAGATTTTTGTAATAGGGGCGTTTAGCAATGGCTTTGCGAATGATGGGATAAGCGGGGTCTTCTGCATCTGCCCGAACGACCACTTCACTCAAGGTCACGGATTCCTCCTTGAGCTGCACATCCAATTGCTGTGGCGACTGATCCACGCTTATCTCAAGCACTTTTTGCTGATAACCAATGTATTGGAATACCAACTGGTAGGTCCCAGGAGCTAGCGACAACTCGTAGTCTCCTTCTATATTAGAGCTGGTTCCGATAGAGGTATTTTGGACATAGATGCTGGCAAAAGCTAGGGCTTCTCCCGAAATACTACTTACTCGACCACTGATTTGACCTTGTAAGGAATGGCAAAAAAACAGGCTCAGAATAATTGGGATCAAAAAGGGCGTTCGCATAGGCTTTGGATCTGTCTCACTCTATTCAACGCGAGTGAAAAGCGGGAATTGCCAAAGCTATAAAAATTAATCCTGAGATGGAAGCCCAGCGGCGCTTACCGAAAGCGGTTTGTAATTGTTACTGAATTTTCGCTTGGTGATATTTTGGACGGTCTCTCCTTCAATTTTACTTTCCAGCCAAGAGATTATATCCAAGTAGAGAAAGGGGCGTCGCTCAAAAGGCGCGGAGCGCAGCTTGCTCAAATCATTTCTCAATCGAATAAAGGCCGCTTTCAGATCGCTGCGTTGGATACGAGGCAATTTGCGCAGAAACTTAAGAATTTCTTGCTGAACAGCATGTAAATCCTCCATTTTGATCAAAAAGCGATAGACTGATTTGATCTGGTATTCCACCAGGATATCATTGCCCAACTCAAAATGTGCAATCAGACAGAGGATACGGGAAAAACACTGTATGTCTCCTCGGATATCAGAGCTTTTTTTATTGATGACCAAATTGAGGTAATGGATGGCATTTTCATTATCTCCACTGCCAAAATACAGACAAGCGATCTTGTAATACAAAACCATCACCCGATGCTCATCCCACAAATAAACTTCCTGATCAATGATGCGGACCAATTCGGGGACCAAGGCCAAGCCATCCGAAAAGGTGCCTTCCATATAATGCCGATTGATTTGGTGAATACTCTTAAATAGCTGGTGAAGACTCTGGACATTGGTGGCCTGCTTGGCATTGGAGCTGATGTCTAGGTTTTCAAGTTCGCTGAGCACCTGAGCAAACTTATTGTGATGCCAGAGTAGGAACAAAGAAGTGAGTAGATTATTCAAGCCTTTTAGATAGAGCGCCGTTTCCAACTCCATCATTTTGCGATTGTGCTGAAACAGGTCAACCCATTTTTGGGCATAGCGATAATAGTACAAAAAGTCTTGCGTCATCATACAAAACCAGCAATAGGATTGGTAGAGGTAGAGCTTTTCATAAAAGCTCATGCTCTCCTCATCGTATTTGGGCAGATTGGACATAAAAAACTCTCGGATAAAATGGTATTCTTTCTGGCTGCGAACATAGCCGACCTTGAGGTATAAGCTGTAGAGTTGGAGCGCCAAGTTAGAAAACAGATGAGACCTGGAAACCATGTGACGGAGTCGGTCCGCTTCTTCCGTTAGTTTTTCTGCACGGCTATTCATCCGCTGCGGGATGTATTGCGATTCGATCAGTTTTTCAAATTCAAGGATTTCCAAACCCAGGGTATGTTGTTCGTGATGGAGGGCACGGACTTTTGCTTTATCGAGAATTTCCAGGCTTTGGCGGTATAGTCCTTTGTTGTATAAGACCTTGGCATAGTCAATTCGCTCTCGGATTTCGATGTCTTGATTTTGGCTTCGATGTAGTAGTCTCAGGCAGAGCAAGAGTTGTTTGTAAAGATGGGCCTTGATATTGGACAATTGGCGTTTTTTGATTCCCTGTATTTTCCTTAAAATGAGCGCTTCATCATAGTTCTTTTGCTTATCGAGTAGCTCAAACAACCTCAAAAAGAGGATATCCTCTGAAGCTTGGTTTCGGTTCACGAATAACTTAAAATAGCGCTTTTCCGCCTTTGTCAGGGATTTAATCAATTGTATCAGGTAGTCGGTTTGCTGTTTTGGCATTGTAATATAGCTAATTATAAAACTCTGTTTTTCAATTTCTTAAGACCTTGCTGTGCATTCTAGCAGTTGTAAGATGTAGTAAATCGGATTTCTCTTCCCAACGATTCAAAGATATATTTGATAATCACAATTTCTAATATTTGTTTAAACAAAAATTTATGCCTTCTACTAGAGTTCACATTTTCGACAC
>JBCBDH010000532.1:0-4818 GCA_038529855.1 Bacteroidota bacterium
CATTTCTTCCTGCTCCATGGAAAAGTCCTTCATTTGCTTATTGAGCTGGAAGAAATGCAAGAAAAAATGCTGCGCTTACAATCTGATGAAATCAAAGAACAACTAGCGCAACAGCAAGAAGAGTTAAAAGCCCATCAGCTTGAGCTTAAGGAAAATCAAATGGAGCAAATAGAACAGCTCAAAGAACTCGAAGAGCTCCAAAATACCTATATCTATATTGATAGCCATCCCCTATTTTCTAAGCCAGAAAACTTAAGCATCATAGAGGAAGAACTCCTACGCGATGGCTTGATTGATGATCGAACTGATTACAGCCTTCAATTGTCTAATAAAAAAATGAAGGTCAATGGCCAAAAAATGTCTAAGGCCATCACACAAAAATACATCGACCTGTACGAAAAATTAAGTGGCCAACATAAAGGCATGAATTTTAATATTCAGATCACCAAATAGCTGACCACCCAATGAGGCGAAGCCAATTCGTTGATACAACTATTCAAACTTTCTAAATTCACATGAGTATGAAAAAAATGTTCCACCCGCTATTGAGCCTAGTGCTCTTATTACTCGTCGCACAATGGCAAGCCCTCTATGCCCAACAAAGCGAAACAGAAGTGCGACAAAACGATAACAAGATCGTCATCATCAAAAAGCATATTGATGAAGATGGGAATGAGATCATAGAGAAAATCGTAAAAGAAGGAGAAGATGCTGATATAGTCATCGATATGGAGGATGTAGATATGGATATAGACATGGACATGGATTTCGATATCAATGTCGACGATACAGATGGAGAACAGCACATCCGACTACGCTATTCCAATAGCGACGGTGAGACCGATGTTATTGAGTGGAATGGTATTGGCGATCTTCCAGACGACATCCGTAAAAAGATGGAAGACCTAGGTCTTGAAATGGAAAGTGAGTTTGGAGAAAATAATCATAGCTATCATTTCAATCAGAATGGTGGGAAGGCTTTTCTAGGCGTTGTGGTTGGTAGTAAAGTAGAAGTAAACAACGATGGCGAAAAAGTTGACCTCAATGCCACTAGTAATGGATTGCTTATCGAAGAGGTCGTCAATGGTAGTGCCGCAGAAGCAGCTGGTTTGAAAGAAGGAGATGTGATTACTGCTATAGATGGTAAGGCCATGAATTCTTATAATGATCTTACCAAGGCTATCCGCAGTCATCAAGCTGGCGATCAGATCCAAATCAACTACCTACGGGATGATCAGGCCAGTAGTACTAACGCTACCCTCAAAACAAGAGCTCGCAAAAAGCGGAGTAGTTTTAATTGGAATCGCAATTTTAATGATTGGGCCAATCGTCCTTGTGTATTTATAGGTGTCTATGTCAACAATAGCAATGATGCAAATAATGAAAAGGGGGCCTATATCACAGGGATTATTGACGATACGCCAGCCAGCAAGTCTGGCTTAGCCAAGGGAGATATCATCACGGCACTTAATGGCGCAGCTGTCAATAGCTATAATGAGCTGTTGGAAGAACGAAATAAGTACAATCCTGGCGATGAAGTAAGCCTGAGTTATACTCGCGATGGCCAAGCCCAAACCACCAATATTACCTTCCGCGAATGCGAAGAAAAAGGCAATTCTTTTATGGATTGGTTTAATGAAGAAGGAGAAAACTTCCAGTTCAATTTTGATGATGACTTTATCTTTAAGTCCGATGATAGCAAGGAAAAAATCATCATCATAAAAAGAGGTAAAGGTACAGCCGAAGCAGAGGAAGAAGCTACAATCAACACCGCTCCAGAAGGCGATTTACCAATTCAGCTTCAAGCACTTCAGCTGGGCGAATTCCAAGCTTTCCCCAATCCTAGCGATGGCCAAATCAATGTCAACTTCACCGCAGATGCCGTTCCGACTGTCGTTCGCATCACAGACATAAGCGGCAAGGAGGTTTATCGCGCTGTTATTAATGATTTTAATGGCAATTATAATGAGCGGATCGATGTATCAGATGCAGCTAATGGTGCTTTATTCTTGAGCATCAGTCAGGATAAAAAGGTGTTTACCAAAAAAATTATTCTGAGTAGAGCCTAAAATAAGCGTATTTTCTAATCTCTAATATAGAGGAAGCCGAAATGTCATTGCTATTTCGGCTTTCTTTTTTTCATAACTTTCAATAATTATTGAAAGTTATGAAAAAAAGGTGTAGCTTTGAAATAGACCAATACGAAAAAGCCCATGAAAACCACTCTTTTGTCCAATACGCAGGACCGCATCATCCGCTATTTTGAAGCCTCTGGCATGGATTATGCCCAATGGAGTCCCCAATTTAATATGCATTTTGGTTATTATGCCCCTGGGATGAATCCCTTCAAAAGGGAAGCGATGCTCAATCGATTAAGTGAAGAAGTATTTAAGCGGCTCTCGCTGAGCCCAGCTACAGATGGTCTGGTACTAGATTTTGGTTGTGGCTTGGGTGCAACTGCCCGCCATATGGCTAAAAGTCATCCTCACATGGATTTTTACGGGATTACTTTGACCCCCTGGCAGGTTAAATATGGACAAAAGTTATCCAAAGCAATGGGTATGGAGGAGCGCATTCAATTACTAGAAGCCAACTTCACGAATACGCCTTTGGCCGATGGCTGTGCGGATGGTTTGTATGCCATAGAAAGCGCTTGTTATGCCCCTGGTGCTGATAAGGAAAGCTTGGTTAGGGAGATACATCGAGTGCTAAAGCCTGGTGCCCGCTTTGCGCTGGCAGACGGATTTCGCAAACACAGTCGCCAACTACCTGCTTGGCTCAATAATATCTATCGTCGCAATCTCAACTGCTGGGCTTTGGAGGAATTAGCTGATGTCCAGCGCTTTGTAGCGACATTAAAGAAATTTGACTTTTCCGACATACGGGTGGAGGAGGTAAGCTGGCGCATTGCCCCTTCCTTCGCCCATATCCCCTTCGTCACCTTGAAGTTTTTGTGGCAGGAATGGCGTAGGGGTGGGCTAAAACAGCTCAGTCAGGAGCGCATCAATAATGTCATGGCCCCTATTTATGGAATGGTCATGGGATTGGCCAGAAGACACTTTGGCTATTATTTCATTAGTGCAAGAAAAATTTAGCGTTTAGGAGATGGGGCGAGCAAGTTGGTTCGTCCCTCCCTCTATTTTGCTTTATCATAAATACATCACCCATCTGCTATACTTCAAGCAAAGTGGTGTAAAGTCTTGAAGTACTTTTCAATAGTTACAGAACAATGAAGGCGCAGGAATTAATTAAAATTCACTGCGCCTCTCGAGACAATTCATCTAATTTTACACTAAGTAGTATTTCAGTAAGCTGTTGTGGAAGTAGTTCTTTGCTTCTCGCAGCTTTCGGGCTGAGCCCGCCAGAGTTGACATTCAAAGGCTTCCCGCTACTGTCGGACTGACTCCCCGCTACTGTCGGACTGACCCCGCTTTGGCGGGGAGTCAGTCCGACAGGGCTCGCATTATTCATTTCTAGAATTTGGCATTGAGGTCTATCCTAAATCGTTGACCATTTTCTTTAAATTGTCCCAATTTGACAAGTTGCTCTACTTGATAATAGCGAGCAATCAGGTTAATATTTGATCTTAGCTGATAGCCCAATTTCAATTCTACCCCCTGAAAGTTGGACAAGCGCGAACCACTAGCCCCTACCCCACTGTAATCCCACCTCGCCCAATCATTTTGGGCCAAGTAATCCACGATGGCGTATTTTTCTATATGCGCATAACAGACCTGAAGCATCCAGTCGCCTCTCTGCTTGATGCGGCCGTATTGAATGGTGGCGACGTAGCCATTTTTTTCATCCTCATAATCCGTATTGATATCTTCATTTCGCTGATAGCCTGTCGTATTAAAAAAGCCATCTAAACCAAAAGCCAAGAGGGTTTTCCCCAGCGGAATCTGATACTGCATGGAAGCAGTCACGATATTGTAATTCATCAAATAGGTGTGTTGCTTATCTGGTAGATCTGGAAAATTATGGAAATACAGATTACCCAAATTAAACAACAATTTGGCCTCATTCCCAAGCCTCAACTGACTGTGCAATTGAATAGAACTCAAATAAGCATCTTCCTGAAATAGCGTATTGCCCGACCGAAAAATAAAATGACCCAAGGTCGGTTTTAGGACAAGTCGCTTGCTTCCAATGTTGTTCAGCCCAATGGCAATACCTTCTGGAAAAACATTGTCGTTCCAAAGCAATTCGTTTTGTTTCCAAAAGGGATAACTATTTTTACCCATCCAAAGCCATACATTTTTTCGGCTGTATTTGAGGTAAATTTTTTCAAAGCCTATTTGCGTTAGTCCAAATTCTCCATCGTTTCCCCCCAGGGTGAGGTGAGGACCTTGTTGGTCATTGAGCTTACCTGTCCGCAATCGAGCGCCTACACTAAAGTGGGGATCAATTTGTTTGGTAAATCCAAAGCGCAAACGATAGCGCAAACGACTGCGATCCTTTCGATAGGTTCCATCACTTTTTCTGGAATCCCAATCCTGCTCTACTCGAAATCGAAAGTCCCCTTTAAATTTAAAGGAGCAATCAATGGAGTCTTTGACAGCAGATTGTGCTTGTAGGCTGATCCCATTTAGGAATAGACATAAGCCTACTATTAGGATAGCTTTTACTTTTTGCTTCACTTTTATTTTTTTTATCGAGGTTTTTAAAGGACTACTTTGCTGTGAGAGAAAGACCGCTGCGCTGCGAGAGGCGAGATCGTTTTTTGCTGCGCGCGAAACTGAGAGACCGCTCCGCTGTGAGACAAAATACACTCCACTACACTGGCTTCGAGAAGCGAATTTAGCCAAAGGCTCAAAT
>JBCBDH010000533.1:0-4812 GCA_038529855.1 Bacteroidota bacterium
GAGAGTTTGAATTCATACAGTTTGCAGCAGATGGCTCTGGGGATATTCAAACTCTCCACTTTCATCTGATAGGGTGATGATGTTTTTACCATCATGCGAGAAAACGGCATCGCGATAGCGAACCTCTTTTTGCTCTGTAAAGGCAACTACTCTCCCTGATTTTACGGGCACCACAAATACACGACCTCGCGCCGTTACCACGACCTTTTCGCCCTTTGGGTCAGGGTGAACGGCAGTGATGTACTTGGAAGGTTTTTCATCCCACTTCTCTCTCAACTGAGCCAGGTCAGAGGCCAATCTGATATTGATCTTGTTGTATTGGCCAGAAGTAATATCCAGTAGCCAGAGATCAGCAGCGTGTTGATATACGATCTTGCCATCATCTAAATTGGCATAGCGGACATCAAATTCGCGATGCATGGTATGTTGTTTTAAATCCCCTCCATTGGCATCCATAGACCAAATATTCATAATGCCATCTCGATCAGATATAAAATAAACCCTTTCATTGTACCACATGGGATGAAAGCTTTCCCCATCGTAATCCTTGGTTAGTTTGACCGCCTCATTTGTACCATCAAACTTCCAAATTTGACGTGCTGTACCCCCCATATATCTTTTGGCAGCATCGCCATGATCCGCTGGACGGATAAAGAACCAAGTTCCTTCTTCATTTTGTATACCTTCACTGGCTTGATAGAGCGGAACAAGGGACTTTTCTTTTGATTTCAAATCAATAGTCACCAATTGTTCATCAGGTCTTTTGTTAAAGGCCCATGTTTGATAAACGATTTCTCCATTTGGCGTCCAACTGGTCACTATTGAACTTTCTGCCTCATAGGTCCAACGGGTGGTCATTCCTCCATCTACAGGTAAGGTGTAAACTTCCGTTGGACCTTCATAACTAGCGGAATAGGCCAAGGTCTTTCCATCAGGAGATAGGACGGGATAACGTTCTTGTTCTGCATGGGTGGTTAGTCGTTGGGCAAGTCCTCCCTCCGTAGCTACTCTCCATATATCCCCTTCAGCTGTAAAAACGATTGTATTTTGATGAATGTCTGGATATTGATAATATCCTTCAAATCCCTGTGCAATTATTTGGTTTAAGCTAAAGATTAGGCACAGGAAGGTGCCCAATAATTTGGAGTGTGTAGATTGCATGTTGAAATAGTTTGTATTCGTGCTAAGTATCTCATTATTGGCAAAAGGCTGCCTTTCCGCTAAAGATACAAAGCCTGTTGCACTTGACAGCAACTAAACTTCAGAACAGAAAGGCGGCTAGTTGACTATCTACCCACAATTCTGCCTATGCTCAAAGCTGCGTACTCCACCCTTGGGCATTTTTAGCCACATGATCCTCTATTGCGTTTGGTCTGGGATTAGTCCTCTACAGCCTTTCCTCGCTCAAAATAGGCTTGCAGGGTAATGCCCAATTTGGCAATATCCCCACCAGAGCTGTAGTACTTGAATATTTTTTTATCTGGCGTGATAAGGAGGTAATCAGGATAGGAATTATTCCCACTAATTTGCCGCTTGAAGCGCTCCATAAATGGCGAATTATCGTGCACATTGATCCAGGGAATATCATTGGCCTCCACATATTTTTTGATAATAGAGGCTCGCTGATCAACAGATACACTGACGAGGTTGATGTCGTATTGCCTGTAGAACTGTTGGAGATAGCGCTTATTTTTGATACAGGGCTTACAGGAGGTAAACCAAAAGTCAATCAAAGTGACTTTATCGAGCAGATCATGCAATTCATAATTTCGATTGTTAATGTCCTTGAATCGTATATTGGGGACGGTCATGCCTTCCGTCCATATGCTGTCCGCTGTTGTTCGATCATATTGGATATTTCGTTGTTGACCAAAGCTGATAATGGGAAGGAGAAGGAAGATGCAGATGCAGAAATAGATTTTCATAGTTATTTTTTGATGTTGTTGATTGGAATACTTCGCTGCGAGAAATACAGCAGGGGGTTGAAGTAACTCCAAGCTTACTCCAACACGCATGTTTCCTGTATCAGCGGTCTCGCGCGATATACAAACGTCAAAATAATCATTCTTCATCTAACGATAAGCAATTTTTTCCCGCTCTGCCCAGTACTTAATCAACTTCCACTGCCATCTCTCAGGAGCGCCATTGCATTTTCTGCGAGCTTGTGTAATTCGATGGTTTTTGTTCACTTCTATGGTAACCAAAGACTTATCGCCATTTCTCTGTAATCTTCTCAAAGACCAAATCGAGCATTGTCCCCCAATACATTGATTGACATAGCTTCCAACACAGTGGCGCATTTTTCTGCCCTCTATGCTCAGCGAAGAAGAATCTCTTAATTGAACGATTTGATAGGTGTCACCCAGATAGTCCATCTTCATTTCCTTGTACTTCGCTCCTTCCCAGCATTTGTATACTGGCGGCCCTGCATAGCCATAGCGATGGCGGAGCTCCATTTCTTCCAGATGTCTTCTTTGCACTTCTTCCTGCCACTCCTCCGCTCTGCGGCTCAGCGACTTTAAGGTCCAGCCCTTGATGGGGAGGTAGCCGCTTTCATCCCAAAGATGGCGGAGGTAGCCTAGTAGCTCTAGGTATTGACCAGAGCTGATGTCTTCTTTTTGGGCAACAAAAAAGGAAATCACGATCTTGAGCATTCGCATATCCTGCTCCCAATGGCCAAACTGCGTTTGCATGGCCTTGAGCAGGCGCTCATCTCCGCCCCAACCTTTGACCAAGGCATACCAAACGGCTTCATCAAAGGAAAATTCTTTGGGGGCATTGACAAAGAGATGGGCCATCCTTTTGCTAAAGGGCATTGGACAGGTTTTGATTTTTCTCAGATGCTTTCCCTCTGCCAATGCTTTAAGGAGTTGGCGTTTAGGCAGGGCGTTGAGACAGGTGTGAATGCGCCAGAGCATGAATTCAGGCAAGAAGTCAATAGTTTGTAGCAGTGCTACGCCACTGAAATAGACGAAAGGCTTGATTCGATCTCGTCCAAAAATAAAAAGTGCCAGTTGGGGATAGCAATGCACCATCCACCAAACCAGCCAATTCAGTAGCTGTGCATTGGAGGCAGTGTCAAAAAATGATTGTTGGCTCATGCCAAAGCGAAGATAGAGCCGCTTAAAGGCTTGGCTTTGCTCAAAATCGCTATACAGATAAAGCAATAAATCGCGGCAGTGGTTGGATGTAATGAGGTCTCTGCTGCCATGAAGTTGTACCGTCCAATCATCAATTAAAACATAACCATTAGCAGAAGAAGGAGAAGTGGTTTTGATTAGAGTGGTCAGCTCTGCTGTTAAGTCCTTTATGGAACCTTCCGCTGACTGGAAAGCCCAATAAAGCGACCGCAGTTCCTTTCGGATAAAGGTGTTGGCATCTTCTTCGATGCATTCTTTTAATTGGGGAAATCGCTCCTCACACCAATCGATGTGAATCGAATGATTGATATCCATGACTACCTTGAATTAATGGATTCCATAGCGATTTTGGGCTATGCCTAAACAGCACATAGCTAGGGTATAAGAAAGCTATCGCATCCAGTGAGTGGGCGGTTTTGATCATCAACCAACCCTAAACAATAAACCTTAACTGGAACAGCCTAATTGTATAGGCTGAGAAGGGTAGGATCTGTAGTGGAGGTGGGGATGGATAAAGAGCGTCATTGCTTTAGTTTATCTTTAGTAAATACAATAAGCTCAATTTATTTAGCACAGAATTAGTTCCGTAGACCCATGATTTTTTAGGACCAAGTACTCAATCTATCTTTGACTCTACCGCGATGATATTGACTTTTTCAACACCCGTAAATGTATTGCTTAGCGAGTCAAAAGCGGGTTGTCCCAAGCCCATTCCTATGTAGTAATTGTATTCCCAATCAGGAGAGTGATAGCGTCTAAGGCCATTATTGAAATAGACTCTACCATTGGCAGTTTTGGAGTAGTGTTCTTCTGAGGCTTGCCATTTTACCTTATCGCTTTGTTTGCCTTCCCCAAAACGCACATCGTAATTGTATCGCGTCTTTCGCCCTTCATAGCTGCGGTAGATGCTGTCGATGATAAAGTAGAAATCTAGATCGCCAATTTGGTAAGGGCGATTTTTTCGAAAACTGCGATTTTGGGCTTCGCTGTAGATCACTTGTTCTTGATTAAGCCGCATATTGACCACACCAATACGGGCCTCATTTTTGTTGACTTGCCATTGGTTCCAATGCTCTTTGCTCTTGACCAATTGTATGTTGCCTTCCGTCTTTTGCTCAACCGTACCAATGGATTGGCCATTGCAAAAAATGCGAAAGACGCCATCTTGGTTTTCTATTCTATATTGATCATCTTCTGAGGCCACTAAGTGCGCAAGGGCTTTTCCCGTATCTATGGCATCAGGTACAATCCCTGCATCCAATTGGATGATGTAGGCGAAGATGCCTCCAAAAATGGCCGTGAGCAAAACGATGAGTACCCCTTTTACATTGATCAGTCCTAAAACAGCTGCTTCTCCCTCAGAGGCGATGACATCCTTGCGAAATTTAGGGCTAAAGGCAAAGGCCAATACGATGATGAGTAATATACTACCAATGACAAAAAGGCCAATTGTTTTATTATCCATATCCTTGTGATTGTGCAACTTACGTAAGGTAATAGAAAATTATATATTTTTCCTCACCTTCTGTTATCAATTGCTTGCTTCCCCCCTTAGAAGGCTTAAGTTAAGAGAATACAGTAGCGGCAAAAGAAGCTGTTTTTCCTTAAAATATTTTTCGAAGAATGTGCAAACCCTTCATCGAAGAAGCAGTCAAAAAACCAGAAAATAAAG
>JBCBDH010000534.1:0-4792 GCA_038529855.1 Bacteroidota bacterium
GGAGAAAAGCGCAATTCGCGAGTAGGCAATCGCCATCAACCTATGGCCATTCTTACACACGATTGGAATATCAGTCCTAAATCTGTACTCAAAACAGCCGTCAGCTATCAAGCGGGACGCGATGGGACAACAGCCCTCGACTGGTTTGACGCTCGTGACCCTCGCCCAGATTTTTACCGCCGATTGCCAAGCTACATCGCCTCCACTTCTTCTCCCACTACCGCTGGACAAGTTGAAGAGATATTAAGGAATGATCCTGACTTACTTCAAGTCAATTGGGACAATATGTATGAAGTTAATCGCCACAGCTTTCGGACCATTGAAGATGCAGATGGCATCCAGGGAAATACAGTATCTGGAAACTTCTCTCGATACATCGTCGAAGATCGCCGTTTTGACTCCAAAAAGGCTAACTTCTACACCAAGTTCCAACAAGAGCTCAACCAAAATTGGAGCCTACAAAGTGGTTTGAGTTATCAATGGTATCAAGGTCGTCGCTATAAGGTCGTCGACGATTTACTCGGTGGTGATTTTTACGTTAACCTGGACCGCTTTGCAGAACGCGACTTTCCTGGTAATGATGATGCACAACAAATTGACCTCAATAATCCCAACCAAATACTCCGCGAAGGTGACATCTTTGGTTATAACTATGATGCAGATATTCATAAAGCGGAAGCATGGCTACAAGGCCAATTTCGCTATGGCCCCTTTGAGGGATTTGTAGCTGGTGATTTATCCAGTACCCGTTTTTGGTTGACTGGCCGTTTCCGCAATGGCAAATTCCCAGATGATTCTTTTGGAGAAGGGGAGAAGCAGTCCTTTATCAATTATGGAACTAAAGCTGGACTGACCTACATTATCAATGGCCGGAATTACCTATTTGCTAATGGTTCCTACAGAACCCGCGCTCCTTTTTTCCGCAACTCCTACGTCTCCCCCAGAACTCGCCACCAGCTCGCCCCTAATCTAAAGAGTATGTCGATTGCCTCTACAGAAGGAGGCTACATTCTTCGCTCTCCAGATTACAAAGCTCGCATAGTAGCCTATTACACCCGATTTGAAGACGATATTCGGGCAATCAGTTTTTATCACGATGAACAAAGAACTTTTGTCAACTACATCGTCAATGGCATTGATACAGAACACAAGGGAATAGAAGTCGCACTAGAGGCGAAGCTCTTCCCTGGATTGAATGCAAAGGCCGTCGCCTCTATTGGTCAGCATCAACATATATCGCGGCCTACTGCTACCGTTTCCCAAGACAATACAGCGGCCCTTTTAGAAGAACAGCAAACGCTTTATTTGAATAATTTCTTTGTATCTAATGGCCCACAATCTGCCTACAACCTTGGCCTCGCCTATCAACCTGGCAATTGGTGGACCTTTTGGGTAGATTTGAGTTATTTCCATCGCAGTTGGGTTTCTCCCAATCCCGTTCGACGTACAGAAGCTGCTGTTTCCCTTGATCCTACGGGAATTGACAAAGTGGATTATCAATCGGAATTATGGAATGACATCCTGGCTCAAGAAGAGCTGGATGGCTTTTTTATGCTTGATATTTCTACTCGTAAATCTTTCAAATGGGGTGATTACTACCTCGCTTGCAATTTGGGCGTTTCCAATTTGTTGAATAACCAAAGCTATATCACGAGTGGTTATGAGCAATTGCGATTTGATTTCGAGGGCAAGGATGTCAATCGTTTTCCCGCTCGTTATTTCAATGGTTTTGGTATCAATTATTTCCTTAACCTAAGTCTTAGTTTCTAAAGTATTAAACCGAAAATTAGTAAATCCTAAAATATGAAAATGTTGTCTTTTCTCCATCGTTATGGCTTGCTGCTAGCTGTCTTGTTCATCGCCTCCTGTGTCGATCAGGACTTTGACGAGCCCCCCTCAGCAAGCAATGCTCCCGACGTGGAAGTGAATACCACCATTTCCCAGTTGCGGGAAAAACACATTCTGGGAGAGTACACCTTGATTGAAGAAGATCTGACCATTGAAGGAATCGTAGTAGCGGATGACGAGTCTGGTAATTATTACCAGACCATGGTTATAGAAGATGTCACAGCGGGTATTGAAGTACTCATTGGTATCAATGAATTTTACAATGATTATCCTGTTGGCCGCAAGGTATTTATTCACTGTAAAGGATTGTGGCTAGGAGATTATAATAACCTCATCAGTATTGGTGGGGAGCCTTATGGGGACAATAGTGGTAATTTGCGTCTTGGAAATATACAAGAAGCTCAAATTCCTAATATTATTGTCAAAGGCCCACGCGATCAGGAGATTACACCAGCAGTGGTTAGTATCAGCGATTTGACAGCCGATGCTTTTGATCCCTACATGACGCGCCTGATCAAGATCGAGGACATTCAATTTGCTGATAATGCGGTTGGTGTTCCCTTTGCTACGGCCCTTGATCCTTCCTCTGGTCGCCCAAGAGATGAAAACCGCGATTTGGAGGACTGTAATGGCAATACCATTATTATTCGTTCTAGTGGCTATTCCAATTTTGTCAGTGAATTAACACCTGGTGGTAAAGGAAGCATTACGGCCATCTACAGCATATTTGGTACTACCCAGCAATTGTTCATCCGCAACCTGAGTGATATTGATATGCAGGGAACGCGTTGCGATGGCAGTAGCGGTGGTGGTGGAACAGGGGGAGCCAATGGTGATCTGATTGATATTTCCAGCATCCGCTCCAGTTATCCCAGTGCTTCAACAGCGCCAGCCAATAGCAAGATCAAAGGTATTGTCATCTCTGATCGCCAAAATGGAAATATGAATGGTCTGAACATGATCGTTCAGGATGGAACCGCAGGTATTGTGGTTCGCTTTACAGATAATCACAGCTTTGATATGAATGATGAAGTAGAAATCACAGTTTCTGGGGCTGAACTGTCTGAGTTTAACGATTTATTACAGATCAACAATGTGAGTCTATTTAACGCTTCCAAGGTTGGAACAGGCAGCATGGACCCAAGAGTCCTTACCATTGGCGATTACCTCAGCGATGCCGAAAGCTATGAATCTACTTTGATTCGCATTGAAGAGGCTACAATGAGCGGCGGTGGGTCCTACTCTGACGGGGTCACCCTTAGCGATGGTACAGGAGAGGTCATTCTCTGGACTTTCAACTCTGCTACTTTTGCAAGCGCTAGTATTTCTGGAGGTACACCCACCATTACGGCGATTGCCTCTCAATATCAGAACAATCAGCAATTATTGCTTCGCAGCCTAGACGATGTGACTGGTGGAACTGGCGGCGGCGGTGGTGGTGGCGGCGGCGGCGGCGGCCTTGGCACTACGGATGCGGTAGACGAAGGATTTGACAGCACCAGCGAAAATCAGGATGTAGATCTAGAGGGTTGGGCAAATATCGCCGTAAAAGGCACCCGCTTATGGCGCGGTAAAGAATTTGACAATAACAAATACATCCAGGCGACTGCCTTTGGCGACATGGACAACAGCGAAATGGAAACCTGGATGATTACCCCATATATCGAAACCAACGGTTCCCAAATCCTCACTTTCGAAAGTGCCAAGGCATTCTGGGTACACGATGGCTTAAGCGTCTGGATTTCTGATGATTTTGATGGTGACGATATTCAATCTGCCTCCTGGGATGAAGTCAACTGTAATCTAGCAGGCAGTGGACAAGCGGATTACACCTGGGTTTCTTCAGGCAATATTGATCTATCAGGTTATAATGGCAAGATCGTTATTGGCTTCAAATATGTAGGTTCTGGAACGATGGGGCAGACTACTTCTTATTTGATTGATAATGTGGTGGTGGAGTAAGTAATAGCGAAGCTATTGGGAAAGGCAGTTACTCGATATGTGAGGTAACTGCCTTTTCTCATTTAACCCAACACCCCCATCGCCTGCTCCAAATCCTCAATCAACCAATCCGCCTCTTCCAAACCCACATAAAAACGCACTAAATTCCAGGGATGCCCAGGGGCTTCTCTTCCTGGGATACCATAAAAGGCACAGAAGGGTAAAACCAGCGACTCGTGCCCGCCCCAAGATACCGCCAGCAAAAAGCGATTGAGGCGATGGAAGAAATCCTCCATTTGTTCCATTTTCTGGGCTTTAAAAAGTACAGAAAATAGACCTCCCGCCCCGCTCATTTGCTTTCGCGCCAATTCGCGCTGTGGAAAGTCCTCACTGAAGGGATAAAGCACTTTTTCTACCTTGGGGTGATTTTGTAGATAAGCTATAATTTGCGCTGCCGTTCGCTGCGACTGCTGCATGCGGAGCGGTAAGGTGCGCAGCCCACGAATAGCTAAGGCCGCATCAGAAGGGGAGAGGATCGCCCCCAGCGTCATCAATTCTGATTCGAATATTTTTTTGATTTGGGCTTTGCTGCCACAGGCCACGCCTAGCACTACATCGCTATGTCCATTGATGTATTTGGTGCCAGAGTGAACGATGAGGTCGATACCAAAACGAGCAGGCTGTTGGAAAATAGGGGAGCAGTAGCTGTTGTCAATAATTGTAACGATGGCTTTGGATTGGGCTAATCGCGCACAAGCCTCCAAGTCTTGCAAATGAAAGGTGACCGAATTGGGACTTTCCAAAATCAAAACCTTGGTATTGGGCTGTATGGCTGCCTCGATTTCTGCTATATTTCTACCATCCACAAAGCTATGACTGACCTGAAAGCGAGCCAGGAATTTAGTGAGCAGGGCATTGGTCCAACTGTAAGCGCCTTTGACACAAACGATATGGTCACCCGTTTGCACCTGAGCGGAATAGCGGCCATCTCTGCCGCTGTTAT
>JBCBDH010000535.1:0-4767 GCA_038529855.1 Bacteroidota bacterium
ACAGAACTTAGCAATAAGGAATACCTCATTGCTGAAGCCCTTAGGATTCAACAGGAGCTAAGTATTGATGATGTGCGAAAGATCCTCAATCAGAAAACAGTCTACCCACTCATCAATCGACTATTAGAACGCAAGCTGCTCTACCTAAAGGAGGAATTACAGGAGCGTTACAAACCCAAAGTTGTCCAATGTGTTCGATTACAAAAAACCTATGTCGATTTTCCTGAGCTTTTGGAAGAAGCCTTTGAAAGGCTGAAGCGCTCTGACCGACAAGTGGAAACGCTCATGGCCTATATTCAGCTTTCCCGCAAGGGTCAGGATATTAGAAAACAGGATCTTTACAAAGCTGCCCATGTAGACAGCACCGTCATCAAAGCGATCGTCAAAAAGGGTATTTTTGAGCTTTACGAAAAGCAAGTCAGTCGATTTGGAAGCTATGAGGAAGAACAAACGGAAGCCTTTGAGCTAGTAGATCAACAACACAGGGCCATTGCCCAACTAAAAGAGGAGCTACAAAAAAAACAGGTGGCTTTGTTACATGGCGTAACGGGTAGTGGCAAGACCAGGGTTTACATTGAATTGATCAAAGAGGCTATTGAAAAGGGAGAGCAGGTCTTGTATTTACTTCCTGAGATCGCCCTAACGGCGCAAATTGTTGGACGCCTAAAAAAGATATTTGCCGATCAGGTGATGGTTTATCATTCGCGGCTCAACAACCATGAGCGGGTAGAGCTTTGGCAGAAAGTGATGGCTGGGCAAAGTATTATCCTAGGTGCAAGATCTAGTCTATTCCTGCCTTTTAAGCATCTATCTTTGATCGTTGTGGATGAAGAACACGATCAGTCCTTTAAACAATACGATCCAGCTCCTCGCTATCACGCTCGTGATGCGGCCATCTACCTGGCCCACCAGATTGGCGCTAAGATCATATTAGGTACAGCAACGCCCTCCATCGAATCTTTTCACCATGCCCTTAGGAAAAAATACGCCTTGGTAGAAATGCCCAAACGCTTTGGTGACATTGAGCTACCAGAGCTCATCCTTGTCGATGCGAGGGAAGAGATGAAGAAGCGAACAATGCAGTCGCATTTTACTTCTGTCCTCTTAGAAGAACTCAAAAAGGCCCTGGAGCGAGGGGAGCAAGCCATCCTTTTCCAAAACCGAAGAGGCTATGCCCCCACCCTACGCTGTACGACTTGTGGTTGGCATTTGGAATGCAAAAATTGCGATGTCAGCTTAACTTTTCACAAATTCATCAATAAGCTCCGCTGCCATTACTGTGGCTACCAATCGGCTTTGCCCAAAAGCTGCCCAGCTTGTGGGGAATACAGCTTATCTCTACAGGGTTTTGGTACAGAAAAAATTGAAGATGAGTTAAAAATCTATCTTCCTGAGGCCAAGATCGGCCGAATGGATTTTGATACGGTTAAAGGCAAATATGCACATGGCCGAATCATCAATGATTTTGAGGAGAAGCGACTGGATGTCTTGGTCGGGACACAAATGGTCACTAAAGGTTTGGATTTTGATAATGTCAGTCTTGTAGGGGTGCTCAGTGCCGATCATCTTTTACAATTTCCCGATTTTCGCTCTAGCGAGCGGGCCTTTCAGCTCATTACCCAAGTGAGTGGACGGGCGGGTCGCAAGCACAAACGCGGTAAGGTAATCATTCAAGCGTTTAATATCGCGCATCCAGTTTTAAAAGAAACTTTGGAGAATGACTATCGAGGATTTTTTAAGCGCGAGCTTGCAGAGCGCCAAGACTTTCAATATCCTCCTTTTCTTCGCATCATCAAAATTAGCCTCAAGCACCGCCAGGCACAGACTTTGAATGATGCCAGTCGTGAATTTGCCAAAATACTTCGCGAACACTTCCAACATCGGGTTATTGGCCCCGCCATTCCCAATATCCCTCGCGTTCGCTCTTACTATTTGATGGATTTTATGGTCAAAGTAGAGCAAGATCTCCGAACTTTGAACCGCGTCAAAAAACTCACTGGCCAATTGGCCAAACAGCTCAAATTACAAAAGGGCTTTTCTGCCCTCCGCATCAATATTGATGTAGATCCCTACTAATCTTTTCTGCGGTCTTGTCGCTTTCTTTTCATCTGCTGAGCATCCCTGTGCTAGCCTGTCCTATTGGCATATATATTGCATAGTTATCTTGAACACAACTGGCTGATTATCAGCCGGAAAGCTTGTTACAAAAAGTCCTCCACCTCCACCTCCATTTCCAATTTATTGAAAGAACGCCCTCAATCATTTTTTCGATCAACTAAAAGATATTCTTAATGCGTATCGGGTTGGTCCAAACGGATTTATAAAGGGACCTAACAAATGGTTTGTATTAAACCGGAAAGGAACATGAACAAATTTCAGGGTATAAAGCCAATGGGCCTTTTATCCTATTTGTTATTTATGCTTGTCACGAATATTGCTTTGGGACAAGGCACTAGCGCTTATTCAGAATCCATCACATCTGTGACAGCTATTAATGGTAAAATACTGAGCATTGGTAAAACCACTGGTAGCCAAAGAGCACTAAATACAAGAACAAATAGGACTTACATCGCCCAAATCAGCAACAAAAGTCCGCAGCTCAAGGGAATGATCCAATGGAGCGATTTAAAAGACCGATTACTGTTTAGTCATTTCGAGCGAGTGGGTATTCAATCCACGAGCAATGGCCAAGTACAATTACTGGGCTATAAGAAGTCTTATGATGTCAAACAAGGTGTGGTCTTAATCACTTTTCCTCCAATTAATATTGATCCAGCTATGGTCATCACTCCTCAATCTGGTGGAGTAAGGGCATCTTGTTCCAGTGCTTATATCAGTCCAGATGGGACCTATACCACATTAAGTAGAAGTGATGATGGTTCTACAAGTGCCATTCCGCTGGGCTTTACCTTTAGCCTTTGTGGCAATAATTATACGGAGGTATACATCAATAACAATGGAAACCTGACTTTTGACAATGCATTTAGTACTTATGACCCTGATGGCTTTCCTCAGACGACACCAATGGTTGCCCCATTTTGGGCAGATGTAGATACCAGAAATACAGCGGGCGGTCTTCTCTATTATAAAATCTTTTCCAATTATATGATCGTCACTTGGGATGGTGTTGGGTATTACGATCAAAAAGTGGATAAGCTCAATTATTTCCAAGTGATCATTAGTGATGGTACAGCCAGTATTATTGGTACAGGGAATCACGTTCAATTTCGCTATGGCGATATGGCCTGGACCACAGGGGATGTCACTCCAGGGACAGATGGCAATGGCTTTGGCGGAGATGGGGCTACGGTAGGCCAAAACTCTGGTGATGGGGTGAATTTTGAGCAAGAGGGTCGCTTCGCTAATGATAATTCTACCTTTGATGGTCCTTTTGGTAATGCAGATGGGGTTCATTATTTGGATAATAATTGTTTTGTATACAGTGCCAATACGGCTCCTGTGGCCGTCTGCCAGGATATTACGATTAACTTAAATTCCGGAAATAATTTTTCCTTGACCCTTAATGATAACGCTGTAGACAATGGATCAACTGATGACTGCGGTATTCAATCTTACAGCCTGAGTCAAACCACTTTTACTTGCGATCACCTTGGTCCCAACGTCGTGACCTTAACCGTAACGGATGCCAATGCCTTTACTAGTACTTGTACGGCTACAGTAACCGTAAATGCTACAACGACAGGACTGCCACCTGTGGCTGTCTGTCAGGATATTACCGTCAACCTTAATTCCCCTTCATACACCGCTACAATTGTAGCAACTGATGTTGATAATGGTTCAACAGGAGACTGTGGCATTCAGACCTATGCGATTAGCCAGAGCAGCTTTAGTTGTTCGGATATTGGTAACAATTCCGTCACTTTAACCGTTACTGATTATTTTGGTCGGGTATCCACGTGTACAGCCAATGTACTGGTTCAGGAAACGGATGCCCCAAGCATTCTTTGTACTTCACCTGGCTCAGGTACATGTACAACCACTGATTTTCTGACTTCCCCCAATCAATTTTTTAACGGCACCACCTTCAATTCTACCCAAACCGTTTCGGGAATAGGAACCAGTATCGATGATCTTCATTTGACAACTGATTTCAGATCTAGAAACTGTTCAGATATTGATGCTTACTTGATCTCTCCTTCAGGTACCCGAGTTGAAATTACCACGGATAATGGAGGAACCTTTAATCACGTTTTTGATGGGACTTATTGGGATGAGGATTCAGGGAATGATGTAACCACTTTTAGCTATGCTAATAATGTAGTAGCTACGCCACTTAATCCAGAGGGCAATTTGGGAGACTTCAATGGGGAGGACCCCAATGGTACTTGGACTTTGGAGGTGACCGATGATAATGGTAGTAATACCTTTGGTATACGACTACAATCCTGGGAACTACACATTTGTGCCAGTACGCCATCCACAGGCCCTGTATGTTGTCAAGATACTACGGTCACTATTGATCCAGGCCAGTGCGATGCTTACATTACTATACCAGCAATTGCTACTTCTGATGATGGATGCGGGGTGACAACGGTAGTCAATAATTACAATAATACGAGCGATGCAAGTGATACTTATCCTGCAGGAAGTACCTTGGTCACTTGGACGGTGACTGATGGTTCTGGTAATACGACGACCTGTGCCCAAACCATTACGGTTAATGATCCACAAGTTCCAACTGCCGTTTGTCAGAATCATACGGTACAATTAGAACTTGTGGAACATTAACCGTAATGGTTTTGGCAC
>JBCBDH010000536.1:0-4764 GCA_038529855.1 Bacteroidota bacterium
GGGGTAATTATAAACGCCCTGGTTATGGGGGTCGTGTGGAGGCTACCCTCAGTGTTAGCCCAGGCGATACCCTAAACATCTATGTTGGTGCGCGGGGAGATGGTTATAATGAACCAGGAGGCTATGGCACCAGAGCTGGTGGATGGAATGGAGGTGGAAACTCCAATTCCTATAAAGCTGGTGGTGGCGGTGGTGCTACTGATATCCGAATTGGTGGTCAAGCCCTTACGGATAGAGTGCTCGTCGCTGGTGGTGGCGGGGGCTCAGGGGGGTCCAGTTGTGGTGGTTATGGAAATACCACTGGCGGTGGTGGTGGAAATACCACTGGTGCCAATGGTGGACAATGCAATGCTGCGGGCTCTAATCAAGGAGGACGAGGAGGCACTCCAAGTGGGGGTGGCTCAGGAAGTTGTAGAAATGGCTACTGCGGGACAGCTGGATCATTGGGCCAGGGAGGAAATGGTTCTCCTTCTTGGGGGGGTGATTATGGCGGCGGTGGTGGTGGTGGCTACTATGGCGGTGGCGGCGGTGCCCCCAATGCAGATGGTGGTGGCGGAAGTAGCTATACTGATGCTACGCTCTGCAGCAATGTCATTCATTATCAAGATGCACAAAATGGCAATGGCCAATTGATCATTACTTACAGCCAAGGAAGCTCCTGTGCGAGCAGTACCCGCGTCCCAGTCACCGTCAATGTGAATACAGTCCCAAGCGTGACGACCAGTGCAGATACTGCTATTTGCAATGGCAATCAAGTGACACTGAATGCTTATGGAGCGGATAGCTACGTCTGGACGCCAGGTAATTTAACGGGAAGTTCTATTACAGTGAGCCCAAATACAAGCAGTACCTACACTGTAGTAGGCACCTTAAATGCTGGAGGATGTAGCAGCCAATCTGACGTAAGCGTTACCATTAGTCAGGTCGTCGCCTCCGCAGATGTGGCCATCTGTGAAGGACAATCCACAACGCTTAGTGTAAGTGGTTCCTATACCTATAGTTGGGAACCTGGTGGATTAAGTGGGACGAGCATTACTGTTTCTCCAAGTAGTACGACAGAATACATTGTCACTGGAACGGAAATCAATGGCTGCACAACAGAAGATACGGTCCTCGTCACCGTCAACTCTATTCCTAGCCTCAGCATTAGCTCAGATACTACCATTGAATACAATTCAAGCGCTTCCCTTAATGGGTCAGGGGCAGATACCTATGCTTGGTCCCCAACGGGAGAAACAACCGCTAATATCAGCGTAAGCCCACTCTCAGAAACGACCTATACCCTTACTGGAACTTACACAGCTACAGGCTGTCAGTCCAGCGAGCAGGTAACCGTCTATGTGATCGACCCACTTCTGATCGCGGGGGACCGCCGTATCTGTGAAGGAGCGACAGCGACTTTGCAGGCTAGTGGGACCAGCGGCGCGACCATCAATTGGTATGATGCAGCCACAGGAGGTAATCTTTTAGCTACTGGAAGTACTTACACCAGTCCCATTCTCAATACCCAAACCGATTATTATGCCGAACAGATTTTAGGGACTTATACCAGCAGTCGCCTACTGGCCAGGGTATATGTCAATACCCTTCCTTCCCCAAGCACCCCTGTTAATGCCATAGCCAATCCCCCAACCATCTGTGCAGGAGAAAGCGCATCCATTCGTGCAGATGTGGACCAAATGAATGCTCAGAGAGTGCATTGGTACGATTCACTGACTGGCGGAAATCTAATTGCCATCACTGATAGCGGCGAAGTTTATACCGTCACGCCAAGTGATACAACGACTTATTATGCAGCATCCGCAGCGGAAGCAATCAGTATGACTTTTAGTTATACGGGGGCCGTACAAAGCTTTGTTGTACCTGACGGGGTGACAAGTATTGAAGTAGATGCCTATGGCGCCCGTGGTGGATGGGGCAATTATAAACGCCCTGGATACGGTGGTCGAGTGCAGGCTACTTTGCAAGTGACACCAGGCGAAACCCTGAATATATACGTTGGTGGACGCGGTGAGGGATACAATGAGCCAGGGGGTTATGGTACAAGAGCAGGTGGCTGGAACGGTGGTGGTAATTCCAATTCTTACCGAGTTGGTGGTGGCGGTGGTGCTACGGATATTCGAATAGGAGGAACGGCATTGGAGCAAAGGGTAATCGTTGCTGGTGGTGGCGGCGGTTCAGGAGGTTCTAGCTGTAGCGGCTATGGCAATACGACTGGTGGCGGTGGAGGAAATACCACAGGTGCCAATGGCGGACAGTGTAATTCTGGTGGTTCCAATCTTGGAGGCCGTGGGGGTTCGCCAAGTGCTGGCGGTAGCCCTGGTTGTAGAAATGGATACTGTGGCTCTAGTGGATCGCAGGGCCAGGGTGGAAATGGCTCTCCTTCTTATGGCGGCAGCTATGGTGGCGGCGGTGGTGCTGGCTACTATGGCGGCGGCGGTGGTGCCCCCAATGCTGATGGTGGCGGCGGAAGTAGTTATACCGATCCCGCGCTTTGTTCAAATATCACCCACTCCCAAGATGCTCAAAATGGCAATGGCCAGCTCATTATTCGCTACACTACAGCAGAATCCTGTGGCAGCGGCACGCGTGTCCCAGTCACCGTAAATGTCGACCCACAAGCCACTTTGAATACCACGACAAGTATTCAATCTTGTCCAGGTTCTATCGTGGAACTAACCGCTACGGGAGCTGATCAGTATCTCTGGTTACCCAATAATTCAGTAGGAGACACCATACAGGTAAGCCCTTTGATAAGCACGACTTACACTTTAGTAGGTTCGATGAATACAGGTACCTGCAATGATACAGCAACGATTGAGCTTAGTATTGATATGGTCAGTGCAAGCATTAGTCAAGACACCATCTGCGATGGCCAGACGATTAATATCCAGGCCAGTGGCGCAACAACTTATTTATGGACCCCAGGTAATTTGTCTGGCAGCAGCCACAACCTCAGTCCATCCAGCAGTACCACCTACGTGGTAGAAGGAACAGGAGATAGCGCTTGCCAGACCTATGATTCCGTACAAGTCGTCGTCGTTCCAAACAATTTAGACATGACCACAACGGCAGATACGACTATCCTTAGTCAAACCAATGCTTTATTGATGGCAACAGGAGCTGATTCTATTGTCTGGTCTGATGGTACCATTAACGACAGTCTGAAGGTTTTTCTGAGTAGTGCTGCGGAGTATACCGTGACGGGATATGATGCCTATGGTTGCTCAGATACGGATACCATTGCTATTAGTATTGACGATATGCCAGAGGTGACGGGAACAACCATTATCCTCAAAGGATCGAGTACAACGCTATATGCCAATCCACCTTCTCTACTAACGACGAGTAGCGGACATCAAATGTCTTTCTCAGGCAGTGGTTCTTCGACCACTTATACTTGGTATGATGCTCCAGCAGGGGGGAATGTATTGTCGACAACAGATTCCTATACTACCCCTGCTTTGGATACCAATGTCGTTTACTTTGTAGAAATGGATGATGGCTCAGGAGCCAGTCTGCGGAAATGTATCACCGTCAATATCGTGGATGTTGAGAGTACAGTAGCTCGCACGGAGCAGGATTCTATTTGCCCTAGCGGCAGCACCAATATCAGTGGCGACTTGGAAAATCCTGGTGTTATCAATTGGTATGATGCTCCTACAGGTGGGAATCTTTTGGGAAGCAGCAATCGAGGTGAAGCCTTTGCCATCACGCCAGGCAGCACGACGACTTACTATGCCCAAGGAGAAACCGAGCAGCAAAGCGTCACTTTCAACTATACGGGAAGTTTACAAACCTTTACAGTACCAGAAGGGGTGACCAGTATTTCTGTCGATGCTTATGGAGCAGCAGGTGGAAATGCAAGATATACCACTGGTGGACGAGGAGGTCGCGTTCAGGCAACCCTGAATGTTACACCAGGGGAAAGCCTCAACATCTATGTAGGTGGCCAAGGCACCAGTTTTGTAAGTGGCCAGTACAGCGCCCGAGCGGGAGGATGGAATGGTGGAGGTACGGCGAGTACCTACTATGCAAGTGCTGGTGGGGGTGCCTCAGACATTCGCATTGGCGGCACGACGGTTAATGATCGCATCATCGTCGCTGGTGGTGGCGGTGGTGGTAAGGGCAGCTCTTGTGGTACTTCTGGCCCTGGTGGTGGCGGAAATACGACAGGAGGAAGTGGAGGTCATTGTTATAGTGGTAATTCAGCGAGTGGCGGTACGCAGACCAGTGGTGGAAATAGGGGTTGTTATGGCAGCAGTTATTGTGGTGGCTATGGCAGTTTTGGTAATGGTGGAAATGGAAATTACTACAGCGGCACTTCTGGTGGCGGTGGCGGCGGTGGCGGCTGGTATGGCGGCGGTGGCGGTCACATCTATGGCAATGGAGGTGGTGGAAGTAGCTATACACATCCCGACCGCTGTGCTAATGTTCAACACACCCAAGGCACTCGTAGCGGCCATGGTCAGATCACCTTGACTTACTCGCTTAATAATGTAGCCATCAATATGGATTCGATTACGGTTGATGTAGGAGATTACGAAAATCCAGTTCCTGATATCGCCAATTTACCTATGGAAGAGGATGAAAACAGCGTCACCCTTACGCCTCCAACGGCAACGGATGATTGTGCAGGCAGTATTATGGCGACTACGCTCGATCCTTTGACCTATAATAGTCCTGGTACCTTTATGGTCAATTGGGAGTATAGCGATGGCAATGGCAATATCAGCACTCAGCAGCAGGCGTTTCAGGACGATC
>JBCBDH010000537.1:0-4761 GCA_038529855.1 Bacteroidota bacterium
ACCAGCGAGTGCTCGGGCATGGCCCATAGAGATTTTTTGTTCCTTGATGGCGGACTGCACATCAGGAGGAAGTTTGAGCAAGCGAAGGTAATTGGTAACAGAGCTTCTGTTTTTACCCACGCGTTCGGAAAGGGCTTCATGAGTCAATTCGCATTCTTCGATCAGCCTTTGATAAGAATTGGCCACTTCTATGGCATTGAGATCCTCTCTTTGAATATTTTCAATCAGGGCCATTTCCAGCATTTCCTGATCATTCGCCAAACGGATATAGGCAGGTACTTCTTTTAATCCTGCTATTTTAGAAGCCCGCATACGGCGTTCTCCTGAGATCAATTGATAGGTTTGCTCATTAAGTCGACGGACGGTGATGGGCTGGATCAAGCCATGCACTTTAATGGACTCTGATAATTCTTGAAGCGCTTCTTCATCAAATTCAATCCTGGGTTGCCCTGGGTTGACTTCGATGCTGTTGAGCGGTATGGTGGCTATGGTATTGGATAATGTTCTGACGACATCCTCTTGTGGTCCTTCATTGCTACTACCGTGATCAATATTGGACAAAAGAGCGCGGATGCCTTGTCCCAGTTCCTTCTTTTTGTATTTCTTGGCCATGTTTATTGTTTTTGCTGGATGTCTAGCTGGCTTTTTTCTTTTCTTTCACCTTGGTGGTTTTGGCCGATGCCTTTGTATTGGGGGTATTTTTATTGAGGAATTCCTGCGCCAAATTAAGGAAGTTAATGGCTCCTTTACTTGCTGCATCGTACAAAACAACGGGTATGTGCAGATTGGGCGCTTCGCCTACTTTAGAGTTGCGATGGATAATGGTTTCGAAAACGACCTCCTTGAAATATTCGCGAACCTGACCGACAATCTCATTGGCCAAACGCAGTCGGCGGTCATACATGGATAAAAGAATCCCTTCGACTTCCAATTCCTTATTCAGTTGTTTGTTTACCAATCCAATAGTGCTCATCAATTTACCCAAACCCTCCAATGCAAAAAATTCGCATTGTACTGGGATCAGGACCGAATCTGCAGCCGTTAGGGCATTGATGGTAACCAAACCAAGGGAGGGCAGACAATCAATAAAAACATAATCGTAATCATCGCGAATTTGATCGATAAAGCTCTTCATCACATATTCGCGTCGCCATTTATTGACCAATTCTAATTCCGCTCCTACTAGATCAATATGAGAGGCAATTAAGCTGAGATTGGGCGTACTGGTTTCGATGATGGCCTCTTTAGGGTCGGCCTCATTGACCATACAATCGTATACGCTGTACTGGATTTGTTCTGGGGTAACCCCTACTCCTGAACTGGCATTGGCCTGAGGATCGGCATCAATTAGCAAGACCTTTTTCTCCAAGATAGCAATGCTGGCCGCCAGATTGATCGCTGTAGTCGTCTTTCCAACACCCCCTTTTTGATTGGCTATTGCCACTACTTTTCCCATAATCATTTCTTGATTTACAGCTGTTTATAAGTACTTAATGACTCAAAACAGACCTTGTGATCCTTTATAATTCTATACTTTCTCCAATACCAGGTAGATGTAAGCTCTTTCCCTTATCCGCAAAGGCCTTTTGTGCAGCCTCTTGATCTATTTTGATGTAGCCAAAGGTATCATAATGCACCCCTATGATGCGATCGCATTCGATAAAATTACTGGCCAAGATCGCATCTTCATAACCCATCGTAAAGTTATCGCCAATTGGAAGAATCGCAAAATCCAGCTTTGGGCAGGTCATGGGAATGAGCTTCATATCCCAGGTCAGTGCCGTATCACCAGCATAGTAAAAACAGGCTTCCTCGTTCCAAATGACAAAACCAACTGGATTTCCGCCATAGCTGCCGTCGGGCATCACACTAGAATGCACCGCATTGACCATCTTCGTCATTCCAAAATCGAGCTGCCATTTCCCCCCGTGATTCATTGGGTGGCCATTTAGTCCTTTATTTTGAAAGTGAACAGCCACCTCGTAGGGGGCCACAACAAAGGCATCGTTTTGCTTGGCGATGGCTTCGGTGTCGTGTACATGATCTTGATGTCCGTGTGAAAGCAAGATGAAATCTGACTTAATAGATTGAATATCAACATCTTTGGCCAGCTCATTTCCACTGATAAAAGGATCGAATAGGACAGTTTTACCCATCGTTTCGATAGAGAAACAAGAATGGCCATAATAGGTCAGTTTCATAGGAAGCGCTGATTTTGGTTTTCAAACTCCAAAGATACTAGCTTTGTATAATATTAAGGCTATCCATCTCCATATTTTATCCCTGAGTTTTGAACATTCCACCAGTAGCTCTATTATTATCTTAATGACAAATGGCTATATTTGCCGCCTAATTTTAGAATAAATATGATTACTATTATATCAGGGACTAATCGTCCCGACAGCAGAACGGCTATCGTAGCACGATACTATCAAGAAGTATTTCAAGCCAAGACAAGCAGCCCTGTAAAATACTTTTCCCTAGAAAATCTACCCGCCGATTTTGCCCACCTACAAATGTATGAGGCAGATCATCAACACCAAGCTATTCGCTCGATCCAAGACGAGTACATGATTCCCGCCCAGAAGTTCTTTTTTGTCATTCCAGAATACAACGGCAGTTTCCCTGGCATCCTCAAGCTCTTTCTCGACGCCTGCTCCGTTAGAGAGTACAAAGCAACTTTTAATGGTAAAAAAGCCGCCATGGCAGGTGTAGCGACAGGTCGAGCAGGAAATTTCCGCGGTATGGAGCATCTCACTGGCATTCTCAACCACGTTGGCACGGTCGTCATGCCCAACAAACTTCCTATCTCCTCTGTACAACATCTGTTAAATGAACAGAAGCAATTTCACGACGAGGAAGCGCAGAAGACCGTGCATAAGCAAGTGGATGCTTTTTTGGCTTTTTAGGCTTTGCTATAGGATCAATTACAAAGTCTACTTCATTTTTCACCAATATTATTTCTTATCTCATAAAGTAATATTAATTTCGATCTCGCTTAGTAGACCCGCTTTTTTGGCTCAGTCGCTATAGTGGGACGAACGACTTATTACTTTACATTCCCCGCTTATGAAGAAAATATTGGTTCCTACTGACTTCTCTGATAATGCTCAAAAGGCTTTGGATTATGCCCTGAAGCTAGCGCAAGTCTTTGATAGCGAATTGTGTCTGGTCCATACCTATAAGTTGATTCAGCGAGCTGGGACTTTTATTGCTATAGAACAACAAATGCGGGAGGATGCCAAGAGGGAAATGGCCAAGCTAGTTGCCAAGTACGAACGGCAAAAACCCATACAAAGCAGGGTGATTAAGGATACGCCCATTCGAGGAATTGGTCGAGTGGCTAAGAGCTATCAAGCGGATCTAATCGTCATGGGGACAAAGGGGGCCAGTGGATTAAGCGAATTGTTTATTGGTAGCACCACCAATGGTTTGATCAAGCATACCCGAATACCCGTGCTGGCCGTTCCTCAAGCGGCTGAATTTAAACCCCACCAGCAAATCGTCTTTGCGATGGACCAAAAGGCCATTAGTCAGCCATCCGTTTTGGCGATCATGAGAGCCTTGGCCAATGCCTGGCAAGCCAAAGTAGAAGTCGTTCAGATTCTAGTCCATAACAAGTCAGGCAGCATTCACGAGAGCTTTAAAAAAGCCATGGAGGGTTTGGACCACGAACTGCACTTCATCCCCCATAATGAATCCGTTAATGATGGCATCACGGAATACCTACAACAGCACTCAGCAGATCTCCTATGTCTGATCAAAAGACATCGCAGTTTTTTACAAGAGCTGTTTCACAACAGTGTGACCCAAAAAGAAGCTTTTCATAGCGAATTGCCCTTGCTCGTCCTTCACGATAAGAATTAGATCATGCCCAAATACGTCGCTTTACTCAGAGGGATCAATGTCAGTGGTCAGAAAAAGATCAAGATGGCAGAGCTGCGCCAGCACCTGATCGATGCTGGTTTTGGAGAAGTACAGACCTATATCCAAAGTGGAAATATTCTATTGGATAGTGATTTGACCGATCGAGGAGTACTGGCTCAGGAGGTGGCTGAGGTGATCCAAAAAAACTATGCTTTTGAGGTCACTGTACTGATTCGACAAGCTGCTGATCTCAGAAATATATTGACGGGTAATCCTTTTCTGACAGCTGATAATATCAAGTATCAATACGTGACTTTTTTGGCAGAATCACCTACTGCTGAGGCGATCGGCCACCTCGCTACTTTTGATTATAAGCCAGAGGATTACGCATTAAGAGATGATTTTCTTTACTTTTTTGCAGCCAATGGAGCAGGGCGAGCGAAGATGGGAAATAATTTTTTTGAAAAGAAGCTAAAAGTGGCAGCTACGACACGTAATTGGCGAACAGTGATGAAATTACTGGAAATGCTTGGTGAATAATCAAACAATTAGCTACAAAGTATTGTTTGATTGAAAAATCACCTACTATGTCGATTGAAAGTACATTAGATCTTGAAGGAATAAAGGCGGCAGGTCAGGCGGTTGCCATCACTTTAAAACAAATGCGGGAATATGCCAGTCCCGGAATGAGCACACGCGATTTAGACGAGTACGGTCGGGCAATTCTCGAAACCTTTGGAGCAGTTTCTGCACCCAAAAAAGATTATAAATTTCCAGGCTATACTTGTATAAGTGTCAATAATGAAGTTTGTCATGGTATCCCATCAAAGACCAGGATACTTAGAGATGGTGACTTGAAATTTATAATCTTTTTTGGGTGCAGAAACTGCTCCA
>JBCBDH010000538.1:0-4747 GCA_038529855.1 Bacteroidota bacterium
CCTATGCCTATCGTTGTAGGAGCGATACAGCGTTTGAAGATGCTTCGCGAAGACCCTTCCCATAAACAAAAGCTTTGGGACAATGTCAATGCTTTGCAAAAAGGCTTGAAGGAAAAGGGCTTTGATATCGGAAATACCAACAGTTGTGTAACGCCAGTTTATATGCACGGAAGTGTAGAAGAGGCGATGCACCTGGTTTACGATATGCGGGAAAACTACCGTATTTTCTGCTCTATCGTGGTTTACCCCGTTATCCCAAAAGGCATGATCCTCCTGCGACTGATTCCAACGGCTAGCCATACGATGGAAGACATTGAGGAAACCGTCAATGCTTTCTCTGCGCTATCAGAAAAACTCAGCTCGGGCTATTACCGCAAGCAGGAAGTGACTTCACTGGATATCAATCGCTAAAGCAAGGATATGAATCGACCTATCATTAGCGGTATTCAGCAGATTGGTATTGGGAATAGTGATGTGCAAGCTACCTTTAAATGGTATCGACGGCATTTGGGCATGGATGTCCGAATTTTTGAGGAAGCCGCTGAGGCGGGGCTGATGTTGCCATACACTGGTGGTGAACCGCGTTCTCGCCATGCAATCCTGGCCATTAATATGCAAGGAGGTGGGGGATTGGAAATCTGGCAATATACCTCCAAGACGCCAGAGGCTCCAGCTTTTGAGCCCCAATTGGGCGATACGGGTATTTACATCGCGCGATACAAAAGTCGGGATGTAGCCGCTGCCTACGCCTTTTTCCAACAAAAATCACTCACAACGCTTGGTGAACCCGTCGCCACTCCCGATGGTCGTCCCCACTTTTACGCCAAAGATCCCTTTGGCAATTTATTGGAAGTGGTCGAGGGCGATCAGTGGTTTCGCAATAGCAAAGCCTTTACGGGGGGGGTCTATGGTTGTACCATCGGCGTTAGCGATATGGATAAGGCCATTAGCTTTTACAGCGATATCTTGGGGTATGATGAAGTGGTTTATGATCAAAATGGCCAATTTGAAGATTGGAAGCAGTTGCCAGGTGCTAACCAAACCTTTCGTCGGGTTTTGCTGAGACATCAGCAACAGCGACAGGGTGCCTTTAGCCGTTTGTTGGGCAAAAGTGAGATCGAATTGGTGCAGGTGAAGGACAGAGCGCCCAAAAAGCTGTTTGCCGATCGAATGTGGGGAGATTTGGGCTATATCCATCTTTGTTTTGATATCAATGGAATGAATGCCATGCGCGAACTATGCGTATCCAAAGGGCATCCATTTACTGTAGATAGTGCCGATAGTTTTGATATGGGCGAAGCCGCTGGGCATTTTTCCTATGTCGAAGATCCCGATGGCACACTCATCGAATTTGTAGAAACGCATAAAGTACCGATCCTGAAAAAAGTGAATTGGTATTTAAATCTGCGCAGCCGTGATCCTCAAAAGCCACTACCCAATTGGATGGTGCGATCCCTTGCTTTTAATCGAGTGACGGATTAGTTGTTTTCCGATTCATGGTATAGCGGTATTTAGTGGGTATAAGGGGATTCTCCCCTTATACCCACCCTTGTTTTTCGCGCGATGCTTGTCGGATTGAATTGGCTCAATCCGACAATGCGGGCAGGCCAGATAATACAGGCAGGCTAATACGGAAAGGCTAAATAACAAAGGCAATCCCCCCTCTCCCACAAATTTCACCACTCAACCAACTGCTCTCCACTCCTTTCTCGTCTACACCAGTATAGTCATCATTAAACCACGAATACTGGATTTATGAAAAAGTACTTTACCCTCTTACTACTGATTTTGATAGGAGCTTCCCATTTGATGGGACAAAGCAAGATGGAAATGGCCATCTTTACCAATAAGCAAAAGATCAGTTCAGCATCAGATTATCATCTACTGAATGCGGCAAAGGCTACTCGGAGCTTAGGCTGGCGATTGGCTTATCCGCTAAGCAATCGTTTGGATTTTGAGCTCAAAGGGCAATACAATAAAAGAGAATTTGATAATTTTTATGGCTGCTGTTGTTTTGGGGATTGTATACTTGTCAGCGAAGAATTTAACCCCAATTATTACCATACTTCTATCAGTCTGGGTGCTGCCGTTCGATTTAGACTATTCCAAATTCAGCGCCTGGGCTTTTTGGAAAAAATTGGCTTTCAGGGCATACAATTTTTTACGGCTTTAGGACTCCATCAAACCCATCAAATTCGAGATCGACGAGAGGCTTACAGGAACCAAAGCCTCTACCCTGCTCCAGGCTCTCCTTTTCAACTGGCACTAGCTGGGGACCTTGGTCTTCGTCTTCAACTTTTTCGACACTTCTTTTTGGATGGGCGAATCAATAGCAATTGGCTGTTGAAGGAAAGTAGTTATTATGGCGGTCGATTTCGGAAAGGGCCAGAGTTGGCCTTGGGATATCGCTGGTAATTCAATATCTTAGAACAGGCTGCTGCCATAAATTAAGCGGGCCTAGTAATGAATCCAGTTATAAACATCTACCTAATAGCTATGAAAAAGTTAGCCCTTTTATCCTTTCTGAGCCTTTTTACCTTCAGTCTTTTTGCCCAGAGTAAGGTTGAATTTAGCTTCTTGGCTGGTAAATATCGAATGAAGAACAGAAGTATCCTCCTACTTGAAAATATGAATATCCAAAACCGAAGTTGGGGAATCCGTTTTGCCTATACCCTAAGTCCACGTTTTTCGCTTGAATTTAAAGGGCAATTTAATAAAAGAAAATTCCTACCTGAGCCCTCCTCCCTTCCCTGCCATTGTGATGTATTTGGTAGGGTATATACCTTTGATGCCTACTTTGAGGTATACAATAGGACCATCAGCATGGATGCCTCCATCCGTATGGAAATCTTTCGCCTTCGCAAACTGGGCTTTTTGCCAAAGGTAGGGATACGTGGAATTCAAGTACTTAGCAGCTTGGGCATCACGCAGCTCAGCCAATTACGAAGCGATGAGAGAGAATACCAGGATTGGTCTGTTTATCCTGCACCAGGTCATCCATTTCAAATAGGTCTTGTCGGTGATTTGGGACTGCGGGTTCAGTTCTTGAAACGCCTATTTGTGGATATGCGCTTCAATGCCCGTTGGCTTTTGAAAGAGAGCAATTATCATATTTTTCGCTTTCAGCGAGGTACGGAACTATCGCTGGGCATTCAAATTTGATTCGTATTATTTCTTTATATAATATATGTCTGATTAGAGCAGGCTGCATAAGATTTGCAAGCCTGCTTTTTTTGTTTAGCTCGTTAGCAAGCTAACTAATCGCTCCTCTCCATTAGCCTTCGCCATATCCAATGCTGTTTGGCCCTTGGCATCGCGGAGCGTAGGGTCAGCATGGGCTTCTAAAAGCAATTCGACATAATCTGGAAGATTAGCCTGGACCGCCAACATCAAAGGCGTTTGCGCCTGGGCATTGACGGTGTCCGAATCAACATTTTCTTTCAATAAACCGACCAGCCAATCTTCTCGCTGGAAGTGAATAGCCCAACCCAGGAGCGTCTTTCCATCCAATACTTGATTGAGGTCGATCGAATGACGAACCAGTACGGGCAGAATAGCTACACTGGCTTTTTCAATGGCTTTGACGACTGGATTACTTCCTACTTGGCCCCCAAAATAAGGATTGGCACCAGCCTTGAGCAGTAAATCGAGCATGCGAGGGTCCTTGTAGGCGAGGAATTGGGGGCTTAACAATTGCTTAGGATCATTTAGCGCCTGGCTCAGGGTTTCGACAGGTTGGTCCAGCATGGTTTCGACCAGTGCATAGTATTGCTGAACGATGCCATAAGTCAGGGCAGAGTGTTTGGCAGCCGCTACATAGACAAAGACATCAGCTTCTCGTTCGAGTAGCCAGGCACAGAGGGCATTATTCTTTTCTTGAATAGCTGCCATGAGGGGCGTTAGCCCTGAAGTAGCTTCTACACTATTGATATCCGCTACTTTATCGAGTAAAAAGAGGGCGGCGGCTTCATCGTTTTCGCGAATAGCTTGAATCACGGCATAGAGCGGATCGCTGTCCTCTTTGATTTTATACTTCCGTCGAATGCTTCGCTCCTTACTTCGCTCCTCCCGCTTTTGCTGGCGCTCCTCTGCCTCTGCCTTGCGTTGACGCACCTTCTCTGCCTTAGCCCGTTGGGCCTCATGGCGTTTGCGATCCGCCACTCTTTGTTTTTGTCGAGCCGCACTGTGGTATTGATCCATCAAAGCTAATAAATTGGTATAGCCCTTATTTTTAGCTTCCTCATAAGGCGATAATCCAGAATCATTGGGTAAATGAATATCTGCCCCAGCTTCCAGCAAACGCCTAATCAAAGCTGGATTTTCCCAACCAATGGCCTTATAAAGCGGTGTTTGCCCATCCCGACCGCGAACATTAGGATTGGCGCCCGCTTTTAGTAATCGTGCAGCAATTGCATCATTATTGGTATTACAAGCCAGGATCAATGGGATTTGACCTAAGCCATCGGTCTTATTGGGATCAACCGCAGCATTGAGCGCTCGCTCTACCTCAGGGATATTATTATCGTCTATTGCACGAAGCAAATCGGTTACGTCCAATGTCAGGCGATCTCTGATTGATTGGGTTCCTCGGTTGATGAAGTCACCCAATTTGCCAAATAAATCTTCTTTTGCCATATGTGATGCAATAAAAATCGACTATATTTAGAATCCTTCAAATACAGGACCACTAATAGAACGCGAAATTACAGCATCACATATGGCAAAAGAAGATTTATTTGGCAAATTG
>JBCBDH010000539.1:0-4725 GCA_038529855.1 Bacteroidota bacterium
GCGCTGATCGAACTGGAGAGAGAAGCCTTGATCTTGTAGCCAATTGACGGCAGCATCTCGATTGCGAAAAACTTCATTACATTGTATGATCCCAAATACTTCCTCACAGTAGCGATTAATGCGCTGAATCTCTTCTAGTGAAATGTCTTTTAACCAAATACTTTCATTGAGCGCTAGTAAAGCACCAGGTTTCAGCAAACGCCAGATCATTTGAAGACTTGCTTCCAGATCAGTTTTATTAAGTATAGCCAAAACAGATTCAATATAAACCAAATCAAATTGGGCGGCCCCCCACTCTTTGGCCTCACTGATGTGCGACAACTGAACAGCGCCTCCCAATCCACAAAATGCCAATCGCTTCCGCGCCCTTTCCATCATCTCCCAACTCGCTTCCAAACCCATTAAATCAATCCCTGGAAATCGACTTTTGAACTTCACCAGCGAAGCTCCCGTCCCAAAGCCAATCTCCAATACCCGCTCCTCCCCTTTCAATTGGAGTTGATCCATCAAAAAGGCGGTTCCCTTCTCCCCATTTGCATGGAGAAAACCCGCGTGAATATTTTGGTAAAAATTAAGAATAGCAGATGGAGACATATCTAAATTTACTTCGATCAAAAGGACCGCATCTTGGACTACGCCTCGCAAAATAAGGACTAATTGGTATCCAAGCAAAAGTAAAATCCAGTCTGCTCAATGCTCGTACTCAATATAGGCCAGCAGTGCTTCGATCTCCTCATCACTCAGATTGGGAAAAGGATTCATCACCGTTTTATCCCATTCCTCAATCAATCGTACAGCCCTTGGATGTCCATTATACGCTAAGCCCTGCGAGTTGCGAATCCAGGCATAAAGATCAGTAATTGGATAAGCAGACCAGCGGTCCCTTGTCCCGCGAAGCGCTGGCCCTGTCATATCATCAACCATATTTCTATTGTGACAGGTCGCACAATGGGATTTAAATAAATCTCTTCCAATGTCATACAAGGTATCAAAGCCAGCTATTCCCGCATGATTAACTGGAATCGCGGGGACCCCACAAATGGCGCGGGGTTCGTCTTCCTCAACCACCTGCCAGCTGAGGTGCATGATCAAAGCCAAACAAAGAAAAGCAAGAGAAAGAGCAATCCAGTAAAGACTAATGATGAGTTGAATACGGTTAGATTTAGCCATTTTGATTTCAAATTAATCCTAAATCTAACGGCTCACCTTCAAGCAATTTGAGAATATTTATTTAGAATCAGTACAAATCCTCATCTCTAATTATAAATAAGCTCCCCTGTAGAACATCTTACCCAGTTGGATTGTATCATCGCTTGAATTGGTGAAGCACATAATCGTAAAAGCGCGATTTATTGACAGCGCTGGCCATTCGAACCGTATAGCCCGCTTCATCCAAATAGGTTTGACCAGCATTTGGCGGATGAACACTTACCTTAGCCTTGATCTGCTTCACGGTGAAGGCATCAGGAATGCCCAAATAGCTTGTAGCCAACATATCCCACATAAAATAAACATAATGATAACTGGGAATTGTATCAATAGTCATGGCCCATAATTGACCAGCCAAATGAGACATGGGAAAGGTCATTTGCTGAGCCAGCGTAGATAAAAAATCCTTATTGACGGGCACTTGATTGGTCACATCCAGCGGAATAAATAAGATGGGTAGGTCAAAAGTCATCAATTTAGCCGTACTGACGGGGTCCCAATAGACATTCCACTCAGCAGTGCCATTGTGCTGATAAGTCTGAACGTTGCCCTGGGTGCGGAAAGCCCCAGCCATCCAAACCACTTCTTTAATCTTTGACTTTAAGTGCGGAGCACGTTCCAGGGCCATGACCAAATTGGAGCAAGGGCCAGTGATGAGAATTTCAACAGGTTCTTCTGATTTTTCCAATAATTGAACCAGCAGATCAATGGAATTAGGCAAGGAATAGGGATCAGGAGCCTTTGGTAGATTAATCAACATAGGTAGGGCATTAATGACCTCTGGTCGGGCTCGCCATTCATTGGGAAAGGCATTAATCCCATTAAAATCACAACGACCAATTGGTACGGTCTCTTCCCCTACAAACTGAAGCATTTTATAGGTACTTTCTACAGCTGGTCCAATAAAACAATCAGCGGGCGTCACATTGACTCCAATCAGTTTTTTATTATTCATGGTGCTCAACAACAACTGCGAAAGCAAATCGTCAATCGCCCCATCATGTTCCATAATGACGTTTTGACTCATGTCTTAAAGATCGAAAAATAGTCCGTAAAACCAGCGATTTTTAACGGACGCTCAAGGTGTGAAAAGAAATAATGTGTACAGGTGTCCCCCACATAAAAACAGACATCTCATCCACCTCACGGATGCGCACACTCACCTTTGCTCCCTCTGTTTTAAGTTGCTCGGGCATATTCACTGGTCGCCACTCCCTACCCTGATGATCAATGATCCCCCAAAAACCTGGGCCGATCTTTTGATATACGACTTTACCATTGATAGATTTTGCCATTGGAAAAATAAATTAGTGATGAGCGAAATATAGGGTCTTCCTTTGGTATAAACGATTATTTTTCTATCAAATCAAAAAAATCTTGGATGAAAACAAGACGCTGCTACTCCACCTCCAATTGCCAGGTATATTGCCGAACAGCTACCTCTTCCCCACCCAATGCTCGATAAAAATCCAAGGCATGGGTATCTTCTTCGTCAGCATCAACAAATAAGGTGGGAATCCCTCTAAGCCGCCCCAAATCCATCAAAGCCCTCATCAATCGCCGCCCCAAACCGCGACGCTGATGATCGGGATGTACTGCCAGATCATAAACAAATAACTCTGCCTTATCCCCTTTGTACATGGGTAGCTCAAAAGCCGTTACACCACCCACAAGCTCTGATCCATCAAAGACGACCCAAACGATAAAATCAGACTTGGCCAACAAGGATTGACATTGTTCGATAGAAAGTTCTTCCCTATGCGCTAGCTCAAAGACCTCCTGAAAAAGCTGAACCAATGCCTGCATATATTTTGCATCACCTTCATCTAATTGTCGAAATGTATAATTTGCTTTCATTTTTCAATTTGCCCTATTCGCATAAAGATGGGAAAACGCAATGCTCTTCGCTCCCCATTCGGCCAATGTATGCTCATTTGCTCAATGATTGGTTCAACAGGATTTTGCCCCACCTGCTTCTGATAACGCTGCACACTCGACCAAGAATTCAAATAGCCCTCCATCTCCGCTAGGGTCCACTGCAATTCAATTCCCAAATGATGGGGTTCAGAAAGCACATTCATCTCCAATGGTATGGAGCGATAGGCTTGGTCTATATGCTGACGCTCTGCAGGCCAATAAGGCCCAACAACATCCTCATAAAACTGATCAATCAAGCGATCAATCTCTGGTTCCACCCGCAATAAGCCATATCCCCAAACGGCCAATATCCCACCAGGCTTAGCTACTCTGCGCACCTCTCGGTTAAAAGCATCAAAATCAAACCAATGAATGGCCTGTGCCACCGTAATTAAATCAAATTGATCATCTGCAAAACTAGTCTGCTCTGCTCGCTCCACACGATAGCTAATATTCTCCTTGGCAACGGCCTGATCCACTTGCTTTTGGCTAATATCCGTCGCATAAACCTGATCAAAATGCTGAGCTAAAACTTGAGCAACTTGTCCATTACCCGTTCCACAATCCCAACAAGACTGGCGATGGGACGGCCAGGCGAGTAGTTCATCAAACAGAGCAGATGGATAATGAGGTCGGTACTTCTTGTAGGTAGCGGCCTGCCGAGAAAAGTGATCCTGGGTAGACTTCATGGCGCGATGTGCTTTTCCTAAATAAACGATTCACACTGCCCCAGGTTCTTCAGTGATTTATGAGGGTTATTGCTGCGTTTCCAGCATCTTACTCACCGTATCTGATAGGCTTTGAATCATTTGTGATTGGCGACCAATGGTTTGCTGCAATTGGCGAACCTCTTCATGTAAAGAGTTTTGAATATTTTGTGGAGAGGGCAAAAAAGGACTGATTTTGGCCCGTACATACCAAATCTCTCTGATATCGCCAATATTAACCCTGTAGGGTTCATAGAAAGAATTATCAGAAAATAATTCCAAAAGCTTTTCTTCCTTTAGCTTATTGTGAATGCGCTTAACGACCACATCGCCACGTGTCACAATAACATAGACGTAATTGTCCTTAATAGAACTTTCCCAAAGCGTAGGCTCCAAAAAGCTACAAACCACTTTATCCCCTTCAATAATTATTGAGATTGAGGAGGATACGGGGGTTTATGGTGATGAATGTGTCTTTGGTGGTGGTAAGACTCTGCGGGATGGTTTGGGTTTGGTACCAGGGGTAACTGCCGCAGCAGGGGCATTGGATTTAGTATTAACCAATGTCATTGTCATGGATGCAGTACTAGGAATTATCAAAACCGATCTGGGTATCAAGGATGGTAGGATTGTCGGCATCGGTAAAGCTGGTAATCCCGATCTTATGGACGGTGTAACACCCAATTTAATTATCAGTGCCAATACCGACGTGCGCTCGGCTGAAGGCTTGATTGCTACAACAGGGGGAATTGACGGACACGTTCACTTTGATAGCGCAGGTTTGTGTGCGGAAGCTCTTTCTAGCGGCATTACGACCATGATTGGAGGCGGGTTAGGTCCCGTTACCGTAGGAATCTGTTCGGGTGGGGCGCGGAATTTAGGATTAATGCTG
>JBCBDH010000540.1:0-4724 GCA_038529855.1 Bacteroidota bacterium
TATTAGATGAAAAGATAATAAATTTGCACACGCCATACTGGTAATCACCATTTTATGCAGATAAAAAATATCCTTACCTTCCTCGAGAATCTAGCTCCCCCTCATTATCAGGAGTCCTATGACAATGCAGGTTTGATTGTCGGCAACCCAGAGGAGTCGCTCAAGGGGGTATTGATTTGTCTGGATGCCATTGAGGCGGTGGTCGATGAGGCCATAGCATTGGGCTGCAATTTGATTATCGCTCACCATCCCATCGTCTTTAGGGGCTTAAAGCGATTCAATGGTCGCAATTATGTAGAACGCACCGTGATCAAAGCCATCAAGAACGATATTGCCATTTATGCCATTCATACCAATCTAGATAATATGTATTATCGGGGAGTGAATGCCAAGATTGCCGAAAAAATTGGCTTGCAAAATACGCGTATCCTCGCTCCTAAAAAGGGCTTAAAAAAGCTCTATACCTTTGTCCCTGCTACTCATTCTGATATTGTTCGGAAGGCCCTCTTTGAAGCAGGGGGAGGACAGGTGGACGACTGGCGGGATTTGAGCTATGCGGGACTGGGGGTAGCATCTGCTAATGGTCATAGTGCTGCTTCGGTCAAATTGGAAGTGAGCTATCTGCCAGAACGCGAAGGAGCCGTACTTAGTGCTTTGCATCGTCATCACCCAGAGGAGCATCCTGTCTATGATATTGTTCAGACTGAGAATCGCATTTCACATATTGGATCGGGGATGATTGGGGAGTTGCCACAGCCAATGGCAGAGAAAGCTTTTCTGGAATACCTGAAGAAGGCCATGAAAATTGGCTGTATTCGCTACACGCGTCTGCGCTCGCGCAAGGTGTCCAAGGTGGCGGTTTGTGGCGGTGCTGGTGGTTTTTTACTCCAAAAAGCGATTGCCCAAAAGGCGCAGGTCTTTATTACAGCAGATTATAAGTATCATGAGTTTTTTGATGCTGACAGTCGGATTGTAATTGCTGATATTGGTCATTATGAAAGCGAACAGTTTACCATTGACCTGCTTTATGAGATAATAACAGAGAAATTTAGTACCTTTGTGGCCCATTGCACAAAGGTAAATACCAATCCCATTAAATATTTATAAATAATTCTAATGCTCTATGGCTAAAGAACTAACGGTAGAAGAAAAGTTAAGACAATTATATGAGCTTCAACTCATTGATTCTGAGATAGATGATATCGCTGTTCTCAAGGGGGAACTTCCGATGGAAGTTCGGGATTTGGAGGATGAAATCGCTGGTTTGCAAACGCGTATCGGTCGCTTACAGCAAAACCTTGATGAAATGGAAAATGAGCTGAGTCGCCATGCCAACAACATCAAGCAGTCAGAATCCCTGATTGAACGTTACGACAAGCAGATGACCAATGTGAAAAATAATCGGGAGTACGATGCTTTGTCAAAAGAGCTTGAGCTGCAGCGTTTGGAAATTCAACTGTCTGAAAAGAAAATTCGAGAAGGTCGGGTTATTCTTGGCAATAAGGAGGAAACGCTGAAAGCTGCTCAAGAGCGGATCGATAACAAAAATAGCGAGTTGGAGACCAAGCGGGTAGAGTTGGAAAAGATTATCGAGAAGACCGAGAAAGAGGAAGAAAAGCTCAAAAGAAAATCCGAAAAGGCCAAAAAGAACATAGAGGATCGCCTACTCAAAGCCTATGTTAAAATCCGTGGCGCTTATCGCAATGGTTTAGCCGTTGTGACCATTTCCCGTAATTCTTGTGGAGGTTGTTTCAATAAGATTCCACCACAGGTACAGTTGGAGATTGGTTTGCGCAAGAAGATCATTGCTTGTGAGCATTGTGGACGAGTATTGGTTGACGATCACATTTTGAGTAATGAGCCTGTTGAAGGAGAGGCTTCAAAATAAAGGTACTTGAATAAGCTAAGCCTATTCTTTCAAAAAAGCCTTGGACTGAGCTGGTCTAAGGCTTTTTTGTTTTTTTTACTGACCAGTCTGCCGCTGTATTCTGCTCAGGCAGAAGGCTACTTTGCCTACAGCCCTGCCGCTCAGTCCGCTTATTTAGATGTTTTGGCCCTGCGATTTGATCAGGCCCAACAAAAAATTGATCAACTTCATCAGCGTGAGCCCGATAATTTGGTAGTTTACCACATCGAAAATTACATCGACTTATTTCGCATCCTCATCAATGAGGAAGAGGAAGAATTTGAGCGTTTGGTAATTCGAAAAGATCGCCGTTTGGCAGCTGTTAAAAAGGGGGATAGCGATTCGCCCTATTACGCTTATATCCAAGCAGAGATCAAACTGCAATGGGCTTTGGCTCGTTTGAAATTTGATCAGTACTTTACTGCCTTTGGCGAAGTCCGTTCCGCTTATAAGCTGTTGACTAAAAACCAAAAGCGCTTTCCCGATTTTTTACCCAACAAAAAAAGCCTGGGTATTTTACATGCTATGATTGGAACCGTTCCAGACAATTATCGTTGGGGGCTTAAGTTATTAGGAGGTATGGAAGGCAGTATTGAACAGGGCCGTAAGGGGGTAGAAGAGGTTCTTCACTATGCACAGCGAGAGGCTTTTTTATTTGAAGAAGAAACAGCCGTATTGTATGCCATGCTTTTGCTCCATCTCAAAAATCAAGGCGAAGAGGCTTGGCTGATGATTCAATCGGCTGAATTAAATCCGTTAGAAAGCCCTTTGGCTTGCTTTGTACTGGCCAATGTCGCCATGCATACAGGGCGAAACGACGAGGCGATCCGTCTTTTAGAACAACGGCCAACAGCCAAAGACCAACATCCTTTTTACTACCTGGACTATATGCTTGGCTTGGCTAAACTCTATCGTTTGGATGAAGATGCCCGACCTCATTTTGAGCATTATCTTCAGCAGTTTAACGGTCGAAATTACATTAAAGAGGCCCATCAGAAGATCGCTTGGTATGAATTGTTACAGGGCAATACCTTGGCTTATGAAGAGTGGATAAAGGCTTGTTTGAAGGAAGGCTGTAGCAGCGTGGGGGGAGACAAACAGGCATTAAACGAAGCCCGTAATGGTCGGTCGCCACATCCCGAGCTGCTTCGCGCTCGCCTCTTATTTGACGGGGGCTATTACCAACGCGCCTACGACTTACTCTCCAAACTATCGGTCGATCAATTCCGATCCAAACGCCTGCAGATTGAGTACTACTACCGACTTGGTCGGGTTTGTCATTATTTGCCCCAGCACAAGCTGGCTTTGGAGTACTACACCAAAACCATCCAGCTCGGTCGATATCACAAGGCTTATTTTGCCTGTAATGCGGCTTTGAAAATGGGGCTACTACTTGAGCAAAAAGGGCGAATCAAACAAGCTCAACAATACTATGAGAGCTGTCTGGCCATGCGACCGGAAGAATATGCAAGTGGATTACATCAGCAAGCAAAGGCAGGACTAAATCGCTTGCGATAAGGGGGGGAGGTATTGGACGAAAGTATCCATCCGTCCAATACCGATCAGTAGCTATTGGATACCCTCTAGTTCTACATAGAATACCAAGTCTGCACTAGGTGGAATGGTAGGAGGGCTACCTGTTTCTCCATATCCCATATTAAAAGGAATAAACAGTGTAGCTTTTGATCCTGTATTCAATTGAGCAATACCCTCATCCCAACCTCTAATCACACTACCTACTCCCAATACAAACTGGAAGGAATCTCCGCGCTTAAAAGAATTGTCAAACATTTCACCGCTTTCAGCCAATACACCATAATACTGAACATCGACGCGTTGATTAGGAGCGGCATTAGGCCCTTCTCCTGCTTCGTGGACTACATATTTTAGCCCAGAGGGAAGACTTTTGACCTCTAGTTTTCCAGCCTTATAATCCGCCAATACCTGTTGGGTGAAATCTGCGACCTCTTGTTCTCTCGCCTGCACAACTTGACGCTCAGCAGCCAGCTTAGCCTGCTCCGCTTGCTGATCAACCTGGTATTCTTCAGCAGATTTAATGGCTTCCAGCCGAATATCAAAGTACATAAACTCTTTGTTGGCCCAATCTGGAGGAGTCCGCTGGAGCGAGTCGATTGGGATACCTACAGAAAGGCTATCACCCTGTGCCATCTTCTTCAATCCATTAACGATGGGATTGGGTTGTTGTTGGAGCTGTTCCTCTGTAGGAATCATCATTTTAGGCATAAAATCGCGCATGCGACTACTTTCCATCAGGGAGTCGTCGATTCGCTGCGAGTAGTGAAAATAGGCATATTGCCCTGCTTCGGGCTTTGGGCCCTCATTTTTTTCATGATGGAGATAGCTATAACCGCCTTCCATAACCGCGCTGTTGGCTGAATTGGCTCCTGTGGAGCTACAAGCCTGAGCGATAGCGGCAATTACTAGCAAAAGTACTGCTGCCCGGACAAGGGATGAACTTTTCATAGTTGTTATTTTGGTACGAGCGCAAAGATACAAGTTGTTTGGAGCCGAATAAATTTGTGATCAAATTATTTATAATAAAATCAAAATCCTGTATATTTGCAGTCGCTTTTCGTGAAAAGTCTAGAAGGCGAGGTAGCTCAGCTGGTTAGAGCGCAGGATTCATAATCCTGAGGTCGAGAGTTCAAGTCTCTCTCTCGCTACCAATAAAATAAAACCTCATGACAAATCTCATGAGGTTTTTTATTTTTGACCATGCTTGCCTACGTCTATATACTCTACAGCTCTAGTACCAATAAATTTTACATCGGGTCCACTACTTACACGCCTCAGGAAA
>JBCBDH010000541.1:0-4724 GCA_038529855.1 Bacteroidota bacterium
ATCTGCGTCCTCACCACCTGATTATTGCCAGTTATATCTTTAAGGAGAAGGTAAAGGCTTCTTATCAGGTGGTGAGGACGCAGATTGCGAAGATGAATGCTTTTCTTCAGGAGCGAATTACTGGTATGCGTATCGTACAAATTTTCAATGCAGAGGAAAAGGAGATGAAGAATTTTAGGGAGCTAAATAGAGCCTACACACAAGCCAATCTCGATTCTATCCTCTATTATGCCATATTCTTCCCCGTTGTAGAAATCATTTCGGCTGCTTCTCTTGGACTTATGGTTTGGTGGGGGGCTGGTCGAGTGATTGATGGAGAGGTTACGCTGGGAGCCTTGGTGGCTTTTCCTATATTCTTATCGATGCTTTTCCGACCTATTCGAATGTTGGCGGATAAGTTCAATACTTTGCAAATGGGCTTGGTAGCTGCAGAGCGTGTTTTTAATCTATTGGATAAGCAAGATGTGATCCGCAATAATGGCTTGCAAAAAGTAAGTTATTTTGAAGGTTTGGTTGAATTTGACAAAGTAGCTTTTGCCTATACGCCACGGAATTATGTACTTCAGGACATTAGTTTTCGAATAGAGCCTGGCGAGACTTTAGCTATTGTCGGCAGTACGGGTTCTGGTAAATCAACCATCATCAATATACTCAATCGCTTCTATGAGATTGAATCGGGCAGTATTCGCGTTGATGGAAAGGATATTCGGGAATATGATCTACAGAATTTTCGAGAGCGCATCGCTATGGTTTTACAAGATGTCTTTCTTTTTTCTGGCTCGGTGATGGATAATATCAATTTGCGCGATGATCGAATCAGTAGAGAAAAGATGATCGAATCGGCCAAGATGATCGGTGCCCATGAGTTTATTCAGCGTTTACCTGGCGGATATGATTATGAAGTCATGGAACGAGGCGCCACCCTTTCGATGGGGCAAAGACAGCTCATATCTTTTGTAAGAGCTTTGGTTTTTGATCCAGATATCTTGATTCTGGACGAGGCCACCTCTTCTATTGATCCCGAATCAGAGGCGATTATTCAGCACGCCATCGAAAAATTAATTACTCGCAGAACCTCCATTATCATTGCCCATCGGCTCTCTACCATTCGCCATGCCGACAAGATTTTAGTGCTGGATAAGGGAAGAATGATTGAATACGGTACACATGAAGAGTTGCTGGAGCTGGAAAATGGGCATTATAAGGAACTCTACGAGATGCAATTTGCCCAAACTAGTGTCTCCTAATGGCTATTTATTTAGTCGATTTACTTTTTAGTTCTGACCAATTACCCTAGTCTCTAGTCTATAGAACTTCTTTTTTGCTGAACAATTCCTTAATTTTACTACTTATTGAGGTAAAAGAAGCTAAGGAAAGGAGGCAATGATTTGACTTTCCAATAGCTTACAGAAGCACGATCGTGCATTAAAACTACATCCATGCAATACAAAAAAAATATAGACGTCAATCCTTTTAATTCCATTTCTAGTATCCTGGTCTTGGTCTTGGTTTTTGTAGGATTGTACTTTATTGCCAAAGGTATTTTTTCCATTTTAACTTTACTGGCTCCCGTTTTACTAATTGGCGCTTTGATTTTAGATTATCGCGTGGTGGTCAACTATGGCAAATGGTTGGTCAATTTACTGAAAAGTAACCCATTGATGGGCATTGGAGCGATCTTACTGACGGTATTTGGTTTTCCTGTGATTGCTGGTTTTTTATGTATAAAAGCTTATTTATATCGCAAAGTCAATAAGATACAGAAGGACGTTGAAGAGAAGCGACAGGGGGAATATGTCGATTTTGAAGAGGTGCCCGATCAGGAAGCGCCTTTTACAACACTGGAATTGCCACAAATGGAAGAACCTCCCAAAGAGCGCCCACGTCAACAACAAGGAAATGACTACGAGCAATTCTTTGACTAGCGTCCTATCTTAACCATTCAGCCCTTGTCTGTGCTAACAACCGCTTATTGCCTATTGAGTATTGGGCTTACCTTGGCTTATATAGGGATTATGCTTCGCTACCTAATCGACTGGTCAAAGACTCCCGTTTATGTGCTCCCCCTAAAAAAAGAGTACCACACCCGCGTTAGCATTTTGGTGCCCGCTCGTAATGAAGCGGCTAATATTGCTGGCTGTATTGATTCCATTTTAGCTCAAGATTATCCCGTGGATTTGTTTGAACTCATTGTTATTGATGATCACTCTAGCGATGCGACGGCTGCTATTGTCCAGCAAATCCACCATCCCAATGTTCGATTGCTGTCCTTAGCAGATTTTATTCAAACAGATGAGGCGATTCATGCATACAAGAAAAAAGCCATTGAGGTTGGGATAGAACAGGCAAAAGGAACTTTGATTGTTACAACGGATGCTGATTGTATGGTCTCTCCCCAATGGCTATCTTATCTAGTGAGTTATTACGAGCAGACCAAAACTCGCTTTATTGCTGCTCCAGTCAATTTTCATCGCGAGCAAAACCTACTTGAGCGTTTTCAATCTTTAGACTTTATCGGAATGATGGGGATTACAGGAGCAGGAATCAAAGGGCGATATATGTATATGTGCAACGGAGCAAACTTAGCCTATGAAAAAGCCGCATTTTATGATTTGGGTGGTTTTCAAGGGATTGACCAATTGGCATCTGGCGATGACATGTTGCTGATGGAAAAATTTGCAGAGCACGATCCAGACAGTATTGGTTTTATCAAAAATAGCGCAGCCAGAACCTACAGCCTGGCACAACCAGATTGGTCCTCTTTTGTACAGCAGCGAATCCGCTGGGCCTCTAAATCAGGGAACTATCAAAAGTGGCAGGTGATACTTATGCTTGCCATAGTCTTTCTGTTTTGCCTCAATATCCTTTTGAGTTTGGGGCTATCCCTATTGGGCAATGCCTCATTGATTGGAATATTTATTGGTCAGTTGTTGTCTAAAATATTGGTAGATTGGCTCTTTCTCGATCAGATGAGTCGCTTTTTTGATCGCAGAGACTTGATGCGGGTTTTTCTACCAGCTCAGGCACTACATATTTTTTATATCGCTTTAATTGGATTTTTAGCTAATATCAAAAGTGCTTACCAATGGAAGGGGCGAACTACACACTAATGCTTTGGGAGCGCTTCTCAACCATAAAAGGCCCTCATCATTGATGGGGCCTTTTATAGTTGATGACTTTTAGGATCAATTCGAAGCGATTAGATATCTACATTGGCGTATTTAGCATTAGCTTCGATGAAGGCACGACGTGGTGGGACCTCATCTCCCATCAACATGGAAAAGACGCGATCTGCCTCAAGGGCATCCTCAATATTTACTCTGCGCAGAATGCGAGTAGTGGGGTCCATCGTAGTTTCCCAAAGTTGGTCGGCATTCATCTCTCCCAATCCCTTATAGCGCTGTACTTTTACAGAATTATCGTTTTCACTATTGGAATAAGCAGCAATGGCTTCCTTGCGCTCTTCTTCATTCCAGCAATAGCGGAACTGTTTGCCTTTCTTCACCAAATAGAGTGGGGGCGCGGCGATATAGACATAACCACTCTCAATCAGTGGCTTCATATAACGGAAGAAGAAAGTAAGAATAAGCGTAACGATATGGCTACCATCGACATCGGCATCACACATAATGACGATTTTGTGATAGCGAAGTTTTTCGATATTGAGATGACGTTCTCCATCGCGCTCTTCTATGCTTACACCAAGTGCGGTAAACATGTTCTTGATCTCCTCGTTTTCGTAAATCTTATGCTCTAGTGCCTTTTCTACATTGAGAATTTTACCTCTCAATGGAAGAATGGCCTGGAAGTTTCTGTCGCGGCCCTGTTTTGCAGTACCACCAGCAGAATCCCCTTCCACCAGGAAGATTTCCGATTCGCCTGGGTCGCGGGAGGAACAGTCGGAAAGTTTTCCGGGAAGCCCTCCTCCTGTCAATACATTCTTTCGCTGGACCATTTCGCGGGCCTTACGCGCAGCATGGCGAGCGGTGGCGGCTAGAATAACCTTGTCAATGATCCTTTTGGCCTGTTTTGGATTTTCTTCCAAGTAATGACGAAGTACTTCGCCCACGGTGCGCGATACGATGCCCGTCACTTCAGAATTACCAAGTTCGCCTTTGGTTTGTCCTTTAAATTGAGGCTCAGGGATCTTAACCGAAACGACAGCCGTCAAGCCTTCGCGAAAATCTTCCCCTGAGATGTTGAATTTCAACTTCTTGAAAAGACCATTATCTTCCCCATACTGTTTGAAGAGGCGATTGATGGCTCTGCGAAATCCATTGACATGTGTCCCTCCCTCGCGGGTATTGATATTATTGACGTAGGAAAAAATCGTTTCTGAAAAAGAAGTATTGTAGTGAAGGGCGACTTCGACCTCTACATTGTCTTCCTTTCCGATGGCATGAATGGGATCTTCAATCAAATTGGTTCTGGCCTCATCGAGATAGACCACAAATTCTTTCAGTCCGCCTTCAGAGTAAAAGGTCTCTTTTTTGAAGCTGCCATCTTCTTCTGTTACTCGCTCATCTGTCAGTGTAAGGGTAAGTCCCTTATTGAGAAAGGACAGCTCGCGCATACGAGCGGAGAGGGTCTCATACTTATATTCCCGTACCTCGAATATTTCCGGATCTGGTCTAAAAGTAATCATTGTACCATTGTCATCGGCTTCTCCAACGACTTCCACTCCGCTTGATGGCTTTCCCTGGGAATAGGTCTGGGTAAATATT
>JBCBDH010000542.1:0-4717 GCA_038529855.1 Bacteroidota bacterium
AGCATTGCACTCAATCATCAAATCGCTAAAGCTTGGTGCTTGATGGATGGTGATGTTAAAGCTGGTTTCGTCTGTACATCCACCATTATTATCATAGATATACAAGGTAGTGGAATTGCTAATGAAATCGCCAGGCTGATAGCTATTGCCCAAGCCATTGGGAGCATCGTAATAAGCTTGATTGCCACTTAGTGCCATACCTGAAATATTGGCTAAAGGATAAGCATCACAGGCCACTACATCAAGTAGCATATCCAATTGAGGTGTCGCATTCACTGTTATGGTCATCAGCGCATCATCTATTGGACAAGCCACACCATCTCCAATCGTATAAGTAAATTGGAAAACGCCAGTCAAGCCATTGGGATCAAATAAAGAACCTGTCAAGGCTCCACTGTTATCATCATCGCTAAAATTCCCGCCTACATCACCCCCTTGAATCAAGTTGTTCAAATCCACTTGATCATCTGAACAAATGCTTGCTGTATTATCCATCCCTGCACTCACTGCGCTGACTACCTGTAAGTTGATCAAAGCACTGGCATCTGGACATGGATTGGTACCCGTGAGGGTATAGGTGAAATTATAAGAACCTGGATTCAAAAGGGCCGTGTTGACTATGGCTCCACTCAGGGCGCCCGTATTATCATCATCAGAAAATACGCCTCCTGCATCTGCTCCAAAAAGGGCATCGTTGAGGTTATAGCTGGCCCCTTGGCAAATAGAGATGCTGTTGTCTGCACCTGCCTCTGGTGCTGCCAAAATATTGATACTAAAGCTTTGCTCATCTGAACAAGTGCCATTGCTGTCAAAGGCAAATAGGCTAATGGAACTATTAATGATACTTCCAACTGGGTAAGTATTGCCTGATCCACCAGGTGCATCATAATAGCTGACTCCTGCACTTAGGTTGGTACCCAAAATAGCAGGTAGCACCCACTCATTACAGGCGGAAAGATCATTGATTGGATTGAGTTCAGGAGAAGCTTGTAAGGTGATGGTAAACAAGGCATCATCAGCTGGGCAAGTGATGCCATCCCCAATAGTATAAGTAAAATTATACTGACCAGCTGATAAGCCACCCGTACCCAACAAACCACCAGCCAAAGCTCCCGTATTATCATCATCGCTAAAGCTACCTCCTGCATCTGCCCCATCAAGAAGATTGAATAGATTGATGGTTTCGCCAATACAAGCGATGAGGCTATTGTCATTTCCTGCGGATACGGCATTGACTACGCTCACTTCAATCACCGCTTGATCATCTGGACAAGGGCTGCTTCCACTCACCGTATAAGTAAATTGATAGGTATTGCCACTTAGCCCAAGGGTATTAAAAGTATTGCCATTTAAGGCACCCGTATTATCATCATCGCTAAAGCTACCCCCTGCATCTGCTCCAATTAGGGAATTAAGCAGATTGAGCTGGCTGCCTTCGCAAACGGAGACGCTATTGTCTGCTCCTGCTTCAGGTGCTGTATTGATGGTGATGTTAAAGCTTTGTTCATCTGGGCAATTGCCATTGGTATCATAGAGGAATAATTGTATATCGCTATTGATCAAATCTCCTGCTTGATAGCTATTGCCTGTTCCGCCAGGTCCATCGTAATAAGCCTGATTTCCAGATAGATTGGTACCCGCAATACTGGGGAGTAAAAATTCATCACAAGCACTCACATCCGCTAGTAGATCAATTTGAGGGGCATTGACTAGTTCAATGATAATCACTGCTTCGTCGCGAGGGCAAATAATGCCATCTCCTACCGCATAAGTAAATTGATAAGTGCCACTCAGGCCATTAGAATCAAAGGTGTCGCCACTCAATGCACCACTGTTATTATCATCGCTAAAATTACCTCCAGCGTCTGCGCCATTGAGTAAGGTACTCAAGGAAATTTGTTCGCCAGCACACAACTGTGCATTGGCATCGCTCCCCGCACTGACGGCATCGCTAAGTGTAATCGTTAAAACGGCGATGTCATCTGGACAATTAGGCGCACCACTGATGCTATACGTAAACTGATAAGTACCGCTCACCAAACCATTGGTACTAAACTGGCTACCACTCAACATGCCCGTTGCATCATCATCTGAAAAAGTACCTCCCAAATCTGCCCCAGTCAGTACACTATTGAGATCAATGACACTACCTGAGCAAGCTGAGGTGGTATTATCCAGCCCTGCTGTAGGCGCTGCTTGAATATTGATGTTAAAGCTTTGCTCGTCTGGGCAATTGCCATTGGTGTCATAGAGGAATAATTGAACATCGCTGTTGATCAAATCCCCTGCTTGATAGCTATTGCCTGTTCCATTGGGACCATCGTAATAAGCTTGACTTCCAGATAGATTAGTACCCGAAATATTGGGGAGTAAAAACTCATTACAAGCATTGACATTTGCTATTGGATCGATTTGAGGAAGATTGATTAATTCAATAGTAATCACTGCTTCGTCGCGCGGGCAAATGGTGCCATCCCCTACCGCATAAGTAAACTGATAGTTACCACTCAGCCCCTCAGAATCAAAGAGGTCGCCATTAAGCGCCCCACTGCCATCGTCATCTGAAAAAGTTCCTCCAGCATCTGCGCCATTGAGTAAGGTGCTCAGAGAAATAAGCTCGCCCGCACACAATTGGGTGTTGGCATCATTGCCTGCACTCACTGCATCACTGAGGTTGATGGTCAGTACTGCTTCGTCATTTGGACAGTTGGGCGCACCGCTTAGGGTGTAGGTAAATTGATAAGCGCCACTTCCCAGACCCATGGTATTAAATTGGCTACCACTTAACATCCCCGTGGCATCATCATCTGAGAAAGTCCCTCCAAGTTCTGCCCCCATAAGGACTGTATTCAGATCAATGACACTACCTACACAAGCCGCGGTTGAATTATCCATCCCCGCATTGGGAGCCGTTTGAATATCAATCGCAAAACTTCCTTCATCCGTACAATTATTATTGGAATCAAAGACAAACAAATTCAGATCGCTAGTAATCACATCGCCAGGGAGATAGATCGTCCCACTACCATTGGGCCCATCATAATAAGCTTGGCTACCAGATAGATTATTCCCAGTGATATTGGGCAATAGGTATGCTGTACAAGCTTGAACATCTGTTGGTAAATCCAGGCTGGGTTCCTGAATGAGTTCTACGTTTAGGATAGCTTCATCTCTTGGGCAAATATTGCCATCGCCTACGGTATAAGTAAATTGGTAAGTGCCAGAAAGGCCAGTTGAATTAAATAAACTACCAACCAAAGCACCACTGGCATCATCATCACTAAAACTACCCCCTGCATCCGCACCATTGAGTACGCTGCTTAAGTCAATACTTTCTCCTGCACAGATCTGTGCTGCTGCATCATTTCCTGCCGTTACGGCATCCACCACATCTACTGTGATCAGGGCTTGGTCATCAGGGCAAGGATTGGTGCCCGCTACCGTGTAAGTGAATTGATAGGTTCCGCTATTGATCGTCTGAGCATTAAATAAATTACCCGTTAAGAATCCTGTTGCATCATCGTCGTTAAATACACCGCCAATATCTGCTCCCATTAAAACCGTACTTAGATCAAGGCTACCTCCTCTACAAATAGATACACTATTATTGGCTCCTGCCTGCACAGGCGCATTGATGAATACCTGGAATCGAGCCTCGTCAGAACATATACCATTATCATCAAAAATATAGATCACCGTGGAGCCGCTGATGGCATCCCCTGGATTGTATTGATTACCTCCACCACCAGGTGCATCGTAATAAGCCTCATTTCCACTTAGGTTATTTCCAGCAATGGTTGGTAAAATAAAACTACTACAAGCTGTTGCATCTGAAGGATTATTCAGTTCAGGGCGCTGGCGAATATCGAGCGTCAGCAAGGCATCATCTGTTGGGCAAATAATGCCATCGCCTACAGTATAGGTAAAGCTAAAAGTCCCATCTATAAGATCAGTATTTAGCGAACTACCGCTTAAGGCCCCACTGCCATCATTGTCGCTAAAGACACCGCCCAAATCTGCGCCATCTAGCAAACCCGTCAAATCCACCAAGCCATCCTGACAAAGAGGTTCACTGACATCTAAGCCTGCATCAACAGAATTGACAACATTTACCGTAATCAGCGCATCATCCTCTGGGCAAGGGCCATTTCCAGAAAGGCTGTAGGTAAATGAATAGCTATTACCCGCCAATCCAGTGGTATTGAATTGATTACCTGCCAAAGCCCCTGTTCCATTATCATCATTGAATGAACCCCCCGTATCTGCACCAGACAGGGCTGTATTCAAATCAAGTAGGGTTCCCTCGCAAACAGAAACGGTATTGTCTGCTCCTGCATTGGGGGCTACACTGACATCAATACTAAAAGAAAACTCATCGCTGCACAATCCATTTTGGTCAAAAACATAGAGGATTGTCGTCGTCGTAATGGGGTCACCAGGGGTATAGGAAATGCCTCCTCCATTAGGGGCCGTATAGTAAGCTTCGCTGCCTGTCAGATTTGTTCCATTGATGTTGGGAAGGAGATAAGTGTCGCAAGCTTGCTGGTTGCCAATAGCACTGAGCTGCGGCGAAGGATTAATGGTAATGGCAAAGCTTTCTTCATCAGTGCAAGTCCCACTTTGATCAAAGATATACAGGGTGATGCTGTTGTTGATGACATCGCCAGGATTGTATTGGTTGCCCGCGCCATTAGGGGCATCGTAATAGGCTTCATTA
>JBCBDH010000543.1:0-4716 GCA_038529855.1 Bacteroidota bacterium
GTGTTAGCATGATCTTACTATTCTTCTTGTAAATGAACCAGTGTTACGATTGGGTGCATCGCTACGCCGCCAAGCACAAAATAGCGTAGCTAAGCACCCAATCGTAACACTGGTTCATTTACAAGAAGAATAGTAAGATCATGCTAACACCAATACGGAGATTTTGGAATTTACTGGCCATCTACAAGACCGAAATCAGACAGATTTATACCTATGCTGTATTTAACGGCATGGTGAATCTTACCCTGCCTTTGGGTATTCAAGCTATTATTAATTATATCCAAACTGGAGAAGTGACTTCTTCCTGGGTGATTTTGGTCTGTTTTGTATTAATTGGGATTGCGGCATCGGGAGGTATTCAGGTCTTTCAATTGAGAATTGTGGAAAATATTCAGCAGGATTTATTTGCCAGATCTGCTTTTGAATTCGCTTTTCGCATTCCCCGTATTTCCTTTTTACAGTTGGATAAGATACACGCTCCTGAATTGGTCAACCGCTTTTTCGATACCTTAACGATCCAGAAAGGGCTCCCCAAGATTTTGATTGATCTTTCATTGGCTGCTTTTCAGATCATCTTTGGTTTGATATTATTGGCTATATACAGCCCCTACTTCATCATTTTGGGGGTCAGTCTTATCATTGTTCTTGTTCTCATCTTCCAAATAACTGGTCCCAGGGGTTTGCAGACCAGTCTGGTTGAAAGCAAATATAAGTATCAATTAGCGCATTGGTTAGAGGAAGTAGCACGGGTCAATAGAAGTTTCAAACTCAATACCGCCAATTCCTTTCATTTGAATCGCACAGATAATATTACGGTTGATTATTTGTGTGCCAGGGAAAATCACTTTCAGGTTTTGATCAATCAATTTCGACTCTTTATTGGTTTTAAGGTATTCGTGGCGGCGGGTCTTTTGATACTTGGTGGTTACTTGGTTTTTCAAGAGCAGATGAATATCGGTCAGTTTGTAGCTGCTGAAATCATCATTCTTCTCGTCATCAATTCCGTAGAAAAGCTGCTGAGAATTATTGATACCATATACGATGTGCTGACTGCATTGGAAAAGATCGGTCTTGTTACAGACCTTAGGCTTGATAGCGAGCGCGGCAAAGCTCAAATAGAGAGAGGCAAAGAAGGATTGAGAATTAAAGCCGCTGATATTGAGTTTGGTTTTCCAACGGATAGCAAACGAATCATTGATGGTTTATCCTTTGAAATCGACTCTGGCAGCAAGGTCGTCCTCAGTGGTCCTTCTGGTAGTGGTAAAACCATCCTACTCCATTTGATGGCTGGTATACACGGTATTCTAGAAGGCGAGCTCTACGTCAATGGTATTCCGCTAAAAAATTATCAAAGGGATAATTTGTATAAGTACGTTGATATGTCCTTCCCTACCAATCAGATTTTTGAGGGAACGATACAGGAGAATATTGCTATGGGTAGAGAGATACCTGCGCGAAAAATGGCAGAAGTAATCGAGGTATTGCGGCTCAACGACTTTTTAATTCATCAGCCACAAGGCATCGACAGTTTGGTAGATAGTGGTGGTAGGCGTCTACCGCGCAGTATTATCCAAAAGATTTTGATTGCGCGAATTATCGTAGGCGAGCCAAGGCTATTGTTGATGGAAGATCCACTACAATTTGTAGAAGAACACGAAAAGAAAAGAATCATTGACTACCTGATGAACAAGGAGCGGCCTTGGACCTTAGTCGTCGTCTCTGATTTTTACTATTGGAAAGAAAAGTGTAGTCAATTGTTGACCCTCAGTAAATAAGATTGAAATCATGCTTAATATTTCAGATCACAGCATCACCGCCTCATTGCAGCAGGAGCGTTTTAAGTCATTTCGCTTGTTGAAAAAGAGTCAATTCAAGCGACTACCCATGTACATGCTCTTTTCTTTAGTCGTGACCATTTTTGCTTGCTTGTTTTTGCCCTGGACGCAAAACATTGCCGCTAAAGGTTATGTGACCACCCGCCTGCCAGAGCAACGCCCACAGGGTATTCAATCTGTCATTGCTGGCCGATTGGAGAAGTGGCATGTTCGCGAAGGCGACTTTGTGGAAGCTGGAGATACGTTGATCTTTCTTTCGGAAATCAAAAGCGAATATTTTGATCCTGAATTGATCGAGCGAACTTCGGAGCAGGTAGAGGCCAAGGCACAAAGTGTAGAGACCTACGAAAATAAGGTAAAGGCATTGGCCGATCAGTACCAAGCCCTACAAGCCACCCTAAAACTCAAGCGCGAGCAAGTTGAGAATAAAATTTTACAGGCTCGAAATAAGATCAATATTGACAGTATTGATCTACAGGCTTTTCGAATGAATTATCAAATCGCCGAAAATCAGCAACAGCGAATTAGAGAACTCTATGATAAGGGACTAAAAACGCTGAGTGAGCTACAAGAAAAAGAGTTGAAGCTTCAGGAAATGTTTGCTAAGATTACCGCTCAGGAAAATAAATTGCTCAATCGAAGAAACGAGCTAGCCAATTCCATCATCGAGCGCTCTGCTGTTGATCGCGAATATCAGGACAAGCTGGCCAAATCGCTTTCTGATCAACAATCTGCCCGTTCTAGCCAGTTGGAGAGCATGGCGGCAACGGCCAAGCTCAAAAATCAATTGAGTAATTACAGCCAGCGGCAAAGGTTTTACCATATCCTGGCTCCCCAGTCAGGTTATATCACCAAGACCCTCACAAAGGGAATTGGAGAAATCGTCAAAGAGGGATCGGATATCGCAACCATCATGCCCGCTAAATACGATCTGGCGATTGAACTTTACATTCCTCCACAAGACTTGCCGCTAATCCAAATCGGTAGCCCTGCTGTCCTTCGCTTTGACGGCTGGCCAGCCATCGTCATTAGCGGCTGGCCAGAGGGATCGACAGGTATCTTCTATGGCGAAGTCGTCGCTATTGATCAATTTATCAGCGATAATGGATTTTACCGCATCCTAATCAGCCCAGACCCAGAAGTCGTCAAGACTTGGCCGCCAGAGCTACGCGTAGGTACGGGAGCACAAGCCTTTCTGTTGATCAAAGATGTCCCCATCTGGTACGAAATATGGCGACAGCTCAATGGGTTTCCTCCTGATTTTTATCGGGTAGAAGATAAAGCCGAAAATGAGGTTAAACTCAAGGCACCCCTTAAATCTGTTAAATAATAGGTATCCTTTTCATTTTGAAAACAAAGAGTGCCATGCGAGTTAATAAGCTAAAGATTATATACGGACTGCTGGTTTTGAGTTGGCTTTGGGTAGGAAAAAGTTTTGGGCAAGACGACGGTGCGATATTCAGTTACGAAGAGCTATTGAAAAATGTCCTCACTCACCACCCCATCGCGGAGCAGGCTTTCCTGCAAGAGCTTAGAGCAGATGTACGCTGGCTAGGAGCCAAAGGTGGTTTTGACCCTGTGGTAGATGCGGGTTGGGCGCAGAAGAATTTTGATGATCTACTATATTACCGCCAATACCAGGGTTCTATAACGGTTCCTACTCCTTTGGGGATTGATTTGGTAGGGGGATATGAAAATACAGAAGGCACCTTTTTGAATCCTGAAAATAAAACCGACCGCTTTGGTTTGTGGAATGTGGGGATTGAAGCCAATCTTTTACAAGGCTTATTTGTCAATGAGCGGAATACAGCCATAAGACAAGCCCAGATTTTTCAAAACAGCGCGATTAACCAACAGCGTTTGATGCTCAATAAATTGCTCTATTCAGCAGCAAGCGCCTATTTCCAGTGGCAGCAGTCTTTTTATGCCCAACAGGTATTGGAAAATAATATCCGTACAGCCCAGACTTATTTCAATAGCACGAGAGCCTCCTATCTTGGTGGAGAAAAAACAGCGATGGATACCCTGGAAGCCTTGATCATTTTACAAGATGCAGAGGTTTTGCTACAGGCCAATTCCGCCAATCTGAATAAGGCCAAACAGCAGTTGGAAAATTATCTTTGGTTTGATGGCGCTCCAGTTGGTTTGACCTCAGGAACCCAACCTCAAGACTATTTGGATGCTATTTTTTCCAATAATGTACTTCCTCCTGATAGCTTGATGCTCAACAGCAATCCCATGATTTTGGAAACCCGTTATAAGCAACAAGAACTGGAAGTCGAGCAAAGGCTGAAGCGGGAAAAGCTCAAGCCCAAACTCAAGGTAAAGTACCATCCCCTAATTGCAACTTCTGATAACGATATCAGCCCCAACCTGAGTTCCTCCAATTACGAATGGGGTTTTGACTTTTCCGTGCCCATCTTTCAGAGAAAGGCACGGGCAGATGTCCAGGAGGGAAAAATCAAACTTATAGAAGTGGGCTTGGATTTAGAAAACAAACGCAACGAACTCCTCAATAAAATCCAAAATAGCCAACAGCAGCAAGACATCCTGCAAGATCAATTGGCTTTACAACAGCAAAATATCAGCGGCTATCAGCTATTGCTAGAAGGAGAAAATGAAAAGTTCCGCTTTGGCGAAAGCTCTGTTTTCCTGCTCAATAAGCGACAGGAAAAATTCATCTTTGGCCAGCTAAAGCTCATCGCGCTTTTTGTAAAGCTGACTCAAGAACGCTTAAACTATCGCTACCTAACTAATAATTTGATTACCCAGTAGTGGAATAGCAAGGAATAAGGGAAGAGGCATTTTCATTTTGATCTTTTTGAAGCAAATTTAAGGGTTAAGACTACGGTTGGCCTTTGGATTCCTGCACTCAGCTGAC
>JBCBDH010000544.1:0-4715 GCA_038529855.1 Bacteroidota bacterium
TTATTCATATCACCCAAGTTTTGGAAAGCATAAGTAGCAAAACCCTCTGTTGCTGCAACACGTGGATTCAACAACATCCCCTCTGTATCATTATTGTACCAGTCAAAGACAAAGCTGATGCGATCATTCAACAAAGAAGCGTCAATACCAATGTTTAAAGAGGTGGTGGTTTCCCATTTTACATCTGGATTACCAAATACGCGAGAGTCCAAACCAACTACAGTTGATCCGCCTCCAATTGGATAACCCGCACCGTTCAAGTCTGCACTATAAGTAGTTGCAAAAGCGTAGTCTCCAATTTCTTGGTTACCAGTCTGCCCCCATCCTACTCTCACCTTCATGTCATTGATGAAGCTTACATCGCGGAGGAAGTTTTCTTCCGATACCCGCCAACCTGCACTAAAGGCAGGGAAAACACCATATCTGTTACTTTCACCAAAACGGCTAGAACCGTCGCGACGAATCGTAGCGCTCAGTAGGTATTTACCTTGGTAGGCATAGTCAACCTTACCAAAGACAGAGAACAAGGACCACTGAGAACCTCTACCTGCATTACCAATACCTGCAGCACCTGTATTCAAATAGCGATAGCTAAAGTCATCACTAAAGAAGTTGGCACGAGTGGCTTCAAAAGTGCGGAATTCATTTTCAATGGCTTCCGTACCCGCCAATAAAGTCAGGTCGTGATCGTCAGCAAAAGTAGTGGTATAAGTCAAAGTATTGTACCAGTTCCAGTTGACGTTGAAATCAGTATACTCTACTAAATTATTAGCGGCATCTGGCTCTGAAGCTTCAACATTACGAATGGTAAAATTACTATTGTGGGTTGTATTGTAATCAGCACCAACACTGGTCTTAAACATTAATCCGTCAATCAGATCAACCTCGCCATAGACATTACCAAAAACGCGGACTCTGCGATCTTGATCGTCCTTACCTCTTGCCAAAAGAGCAACGGGGTTGTCGGCATTGGTCAGACCTGTACCGTTTGCACCAGCATAGTTTCCAGCTATGTCAAATACAGGAATGATACCAGGCATTCTGTAAGCCATAGATACCGCATTACCTGTACCATTGGTACTACCGTCAATATTGGTTCTATTGGTATAAACAACAGAAAGGTTTTCTCCAACGCGGATGCGATCCTTTACGCGGAATTGGGAGTTGGCTCTCAAGGAGTAGCGCTTAAATCCAGTATGGATAACGACTCCTTCCTGATCGTAGTAACCACCAGACAAAGCATAAGAAGCCGCTTCGTTACCACCCGTTACTGATAGTTGATAAGACTGAATGGTTCCTGGATCGAGGATTTCGTCTAACCAGTCTGTTCCTGCCTTATTAGCGCGAGTGATGGGGTTGAATGCACCACCGTCGCGATCAAAACTGTAGGTATCTGCAGTTGTATTTGGATCGCCCTCGAAAGCTCCCGTAGGAGTGATAAAGTCAGGAAGGATAGCTTCTGTACTGCTTCCACCATATTGTGGTTGGTTGAAGACGAATTCACCAGTAGAAGGATCGTGCGCATTTCTTTGAGATTCAAATAAAATGTCAGCCAATTCCTGTGGCGTAGCAAATTCTTCCAATGCGGAAGTAGGAACGTAGTTGGCACCGTAGTAAACATTCAAGCTTACTTTAGGCTCGCCCGTAACGCTTCCTTTTTTAGTGGTGATAATGATAACCCCATTGGCTGCACGTGCCCCATAGATAGAAGCGGCAGAGGCATCTTTCAATACCTGAACAGATTCAATATCGTTGGGATTCAATTCATTCAAACCAGCAGACTGAATTGGCAAACCATCAATGATGTATAAAGGATTATTGTTGTTGATCGTACCAAATCCACGGATACGAACCATGACGCCTTCACCAGGAGCTCCAGACTGTCCGATGGTCACACCAGCCACCTTACCCTGAAGGGCTTGATCAATGGTTGGTGCTGGAATCGCTTTGACTTCGTCGATGTCGACGGTGGAGACCGCTCCAGTAATACTTCGGCGAGACTGAGAGGTGTAACCAGTAACGACCAGCTCGTCGAGCAAAACGCCCGAACTCATCGTGACATTGTAGACGTTTTCGACCCCTACCGTAATACTTTGAGTAGCATAACCTGTGTAAGAAATGACCAATACATCATCTGTATTCGCCTGAATGGTGAAATTACCATCAATATCTGTGATGGTACCTGTACTGCTGCCCTCAACTAGGACAGAGGCCCCAATTAAGGCTTCACCATTTTCCTCATCAGTGATATTCCCCGAGATTTGCCTTTGGGCAAACAGGCCACTGGTAAGTAGTAAAGCAAAAAGCAAAAGTAGCCCTGATCTCATCAAGAGATTGCCCTTTTGCAAAAAGTGTTGTTGCTGTTTCATAAAGTTGATTTTAATTTCGCGAATGGGTTGAAAAAAATTTAAACAACAAAAAATTAGATAGTGAAAGTAGGATGAATTTCTTTATATAATAATCAGTCAAAAATTTCTCAATCAACCATCAGGAGATAATAAAAAGCGTAATATGAACGAATTAACAAAATAATGTATAATTCTCCAAAAGTCTTATTGTACTTTTTACACAGGCAAAAGACCCCTCTCGAAGTCTAGTATATTGATGTTAAATCATGGTACTTTAATGAATGTTTTCAGTTTTTTTTTCTGAAAAAGTATCGCAAAGTATCAGGCTTTAATGCCTTCATCAATCGTGCAATTAGCTTGGTTTTGTAGTCTCTATTATCGGGATAAAACGTTCTGGGATGTGTTGGTCTTCCCAGTTTTAAAACCTAGGAAATTTTGTGTAGCGGCTGGTAGTCATGGGGGACGATCCGAGTTGGTTTTTCGTATTGATGTCTGTAGTTATAAGGCGTCATCTTTTTGTACTTCTTAAAGAGTCGATTGAAGTTGGATATATTATTAAATCCACAGCTGTAACAGATTTGACTGACGGGGTCGTGGGTTTCCAATAGTAGTTTACAGGCATGCCCGATTCGCATATCAATGACAAATTGAGTAAAGCTCTTATTGGTCCGTTTCTTAAAAAAATGACTGAAGGCCGATTCGCTCATATTAGTAATAGCAGCTACCTCAGATAGCTGTATGCGCTTGGTAAAGTTCTGCTGCAAATATTCACACACCTTACTAATGCGTTCACTTTTGTAAACCGAAGGCTCAAAGGCAAAACTCTCGCTGGCCAAATAGCGACGGTTTTTGCTGCCTGCCAGGAAATTGAGCAGTTTGAAAAAGACCAGTACTGCTTCAAAACCTTTGAGCTGATTCAACTGCTCAATTTGTTTTTTGGCTGACTCGACAATCGGACCATAAAACTGAATACCCCGCGCTGCATCATCCAATAAATTGCGAATGGGCATAAACGCCTCTTTAGATAAAAGAGAGTTGCTAAAGACCATCTGATCAAATTGAATGACGACCACATGAGCAGAACCCTTTTGCTCTTGGGCGAGCAAAGCATCATCCCATTTGTGATACACTTCAGGGCCGATTAGCACTAGGTCACTTTCCGTGTAAGTTTCGACGGAGTCACCTACGATTCTATTGCCTGCACTGTTCTCTATAAAGGTAAGTTCGTACTCGGGATGACTATGTATGGGATAATCAAAATGGGCATTTTGACAATCCTTAATAATAAACACATCATCACGACCAACAGGCGTTACTTCACGATAAATTTTCATTACCTCGTAAAAATTAGATACAGTGGGTAGATTTCTTAGCAGGTCGTTTGTGTGGAGTGAACTTACGAAAAAAAAGACAGATTCCAATTTTTTTACATTAAATTAACTCCGTGACAATAAGTTTCCTAAGAAATTTTGCTTGTCACAGAATAAAATCTTTGGTAAAGTATACAAATTGAAAATTTTTTATAATTTAGCTAACCCCAGCCCAAAACATATCGAGAGAAGAATCGCAAAATAACACGAAACAAGAAAAGTTATGCTCATTCTTTACATTGCAACTGGAGCATTCATTTTGGGAGGAGGTTTAGTATTAGCTACTAACATGCTTTCACAAAAAAGACGATAGAAACTGGCTGGCATCAATTTATTGATGTGTTTCTATTATTGCTCATCATTCCAGACTTGATTGTTGTAGATTCGCTTCGTATTCTTGAGGCATTTCATCGCCCCCTGAATGCCCTCTAATGTCAGAGGAAACATTCGCTGGTCGCTGAAATCCCGAACGATACTGACGGTCTCGTAGAAGTCCCAAGAGTATTCTGGCATAGGATTAATCCATACCATATGCCGGAAATGCGCCTTGAGCTTGCGCAACCAACCGATGCCCGATTCATCGTTGTAGTGCTCTACGCTGCCCCCTCGGTAGTACAGTTCGTAAGGAGACATACAGGCGTCACCCACAAAAATCAACTTATAATCTTTGTTGTATTTGTAGATCAACTCCAAAGTGGATAAACGATCGCTGTAGCGCCGCTGATTGTCGCGCCATACTGACTCGTATACGCAGTTGTGGAAGTAATAAAATTCCAGGTGCTTAAACTCGTGGCGAGCTGCAGAAAACAGGCGCTCGCACAGTTCTACATGATCATCCATTGATCCACCTACATCCATTAGCATCAATACCTTGACGCGATTTTTGCGCGAGGGAACCATTGATAGGTCCAGCATTCCCGCATTTTCCGAAGTGCGTCTGATGGTATCGTCCAAATCGAGTTCAGTAGGTAAGCCTTCGCGGGTGAGGTGACGAAGC
>JBCBDH010000545.1:0-4708 GCA_038529855.1 Bacteroidota bacterium
GTCTATTCTCGATCCCCATGACTGTGTGGATTGGATAGCTGGCCTGCTCAATGCTCCTCAAACAGATAAGGCGACTCACTGGACAATTGAGGAATACCGCCAAAAAACCATTGATAACCTTTCCTTCAATATGCCTATTGGTAGCTTTGCGGATCGAAATCGGTCGCGCTATGTACGAGAAAGCTTGGCTGCCCTCAAAGCTAATTGTCAAATGCTGGGCCTAGCCAATTACACCACTCCTATCCGTCTCCACTTCCTTGAATCTAAAGAGATGGTGGCCAAAAAAATCTCTGCTTGGGCAGATGCTCAACAACCAGATATTCACCTGGTGGCCAACGAAGAAAGCGAACCCCCACTTCAGCGTGAGCTAATGCAAATCATGGCAATCCAACAATGGGGCCTACCCGCTAAGAGTTCTGCTTGGATGAAGGAAGGCTTGGCAAGCTATGCGGCCAATAGCAGTGATGGCTATACGGTAGATCAGATTTATCGCTACATGTTGGAGCACAATCACCTTCTCCCCATGAACTTGCTTACTAGTGATTTTTACAATCAATCAGCAATAATAGGTCGTCATCAATCAGCCTATATTGTTCAATATTTACTGGAGCAATATGGATTGGCCCAGTTTGAGCAGCTTTGGAAAGCGGGCTTTGGGCAGTTTGAAGCCATCTACAGCCAATCTTTTGAAGAGGTGGAAAAAGCCCTTCATCAAGCCATTCGAGCAGAGCTAGTCCAAAGTCCAGAGATACAATGGGAACGTTTTATCAAAGCTGGTCGATGAATCAAGAAGGGATAGTGGGGACATCAAATTTTTCCCCGCTATTTCTACCAATAATCCACAAAAAAAGCAGTTATTAACATCGAAGTGTGATTACTAACAGACTTATCCACATTTTTGATGAAAAAAAACGACTTATTGTGGCCTTTGATGGGACTCTTGTTCTTCATTGGGCAAAGCTGTACCCAGCAAAATGCAGCTTCTTCAAGCGATAATAAACTCCCTCAAGCGGCCGCTTTGACAGCTAAAATAGACAGCACAGTGGAAGAAGCACCCCCAGTAATTGAAATGGACTCTAGCATCAGCCTAGACTACTTAATGGGTAAATTTGAGCCAAGCAGCCATCCTGATTTTATCCTTATCGACAAGGCATATGCTTCCAGAAATGGTATGTATCTGCGCAAAGATGCCTACGAAGCTTTCAAAAAAATGCATGCGGCTGCCCAGAAGGCAGGTATCCAACTCACCATTCGCTCCGCCACGCGCAATTTCAATGCCCAAAAAGCTATTTGGGAGGGCAAGTGGACTGGACAGCGTCGCTTGCAAGGCAATGAAGATGCCTCCAAACGCTACCCTGATCCCAAAGCTCGCGCCCTCAAAATCCTGGAATGGAGTTCTATGCCTGGCAGCTCTCGCCACCATTGGGGAAGCGATATCGATCTCAACGCTTTTAATAATGAGTATTTCAGCAAGGGAAAGGGCCTGAAAGAATACGAATGGCTAGTCGCCCATGCCGCAGCATATGGCTATTGCCAGCCCTACTCCCCAAAGGGCGAAGGCGGACGGCCTCATGGCTATAATGAAGAGCGCTGGCATTGGTCCTATTTGCCTTTTGCTTTGCGCTGTAGCCAGCAGGCACAGCTTCGCTTGACCAATGATTTGGTACAGGGCTTCAAAGGAGCAGAAGTGGCAGCAGAGGTGGAAATAGTGGAGAAATATGTTTTGGGGATTAATCCAGCTTGTTTGTAGCCTCTCATTAAGTATGGAGGGTAATACTTTTTACAAGGAAAAGAAATTATAACTGACCTTCCTTCCAATTGGTAAGAACCAAGCCTTTAATGTGTTTAAAATGCTTGGTATTATTGGTGCTTAAGATGAAATCATTCTTTACTGCCGTACCAGCAATCAACAAATCAGAATTACTAATTGTAATTCCAACTCTTCTTAATCGACCATATTCTTTCGCTGAGAACGCTATGGAATCAGCATCAATATTGATGATTCGACAACGAGTAAGTAGCTTTTGAAAAGTTTCAATTTGTTTCGTAGCCTTTTTGTAATACAGGCCACTTAGAATTTCATAATGAGTGATGGAGGATAGATTTAGCAGAGGAAAATGCTTTAGATACTCTAATAGCTTTTGAACAACTTCTCGATCTCCCTTCAAATAGTACGAAAAGATATCTGTATCAATTAATCTTTCTTTCATCTAGTCAATCGGTCTATTTTCTTGGTTTCTTCTCTTATGAAGCTGATCGGTAAATTCAGAAAATAGGGATTCATCCAAATCCTTCCAACTCCCTGCAAAGGATAAGAAAAAGGCTTGGGTTTCTGAAAGCTCTTCGAGTCCCTCGATGTATTTTAAAATTTCTTCTAGCTTCCCCTCGGGAAGCTTATCGAGCTTATCAAGAATTTTTTGCAATAGCTTTGCCCGTACAGTCATGAAGAAAAAATTTATTTCTTCTAAAATACGAAGTTTGGACCAACTTTTCCATATTGGAATAGTCTTCTAGCTCATCTTAATCTTTTTTTAGTTAAGAAGTGTTTAAATCAACAACAAGCTCTATTTTTGCCACCAACTCAAAAACAATACAATAATGGCACTTACTGAATCCACTATGCTTCCTTTGGGCACCAAGGCCCCTGAATTTGATCTCCCAGATACGGTCTCTGGAAAAAATATTCAATTGGCGGATGTACAGTCGGATGTAGCGACGGTGGTGATGTTTATTTGCAATCATTGTCCCTATGTTATTCATGTCAATGAGGGTTTGGTGCAATTGGCTAAGGATTATCAGGATATGGGAGTGAGTTTTGTGGCGATTAGTTCTAATGATGTGGATCGCTATCCAGCGGATGCCCCAGACAAAATGACGGAAGTAGCCCAAAAAGAAGGCTATACCTTCCCTTACCTATACGATGAGAGTCAGGAAGTCGCCAGGGCTTACGATGCCGCTTGTACTCCTGACTTTTATGTCTTTAATCGGGAGATGGAATTGGTCTATAGGGGGCAGATGGATGGCGCTCGCCCAGGGTCAGATATTCCAGTAACAGGGGAAGATTTGCGCAATGCTTTGGATGCAGTATTGGTCAATCGGCCAGTTGCTACTTTTCAGCGACCAAGCTCTGGTTGTGGCATTAAATGGAAACCTTAGTCGTCTGAATCCAATTTAAGACTTGGGGCCATATCTCCTGACTGGCACTAGAAGAGTGTAAAATGCGGCTGTGGTTGTAATCTTCGCTGTAACCCTCTTTTTTTCCACAGATTAACAACTGGTTTTGGGGATGCGGAAAAGCATCAAATAATTGTTGGCAACCTATGGGTGGGGCAATAAATGTATCTCCACGCCCACAAATGGAAAGGATTGGAAGATTTACTTCTTGCATCATGGCCATGTAATCTTCTCCTAATTCCCCTCTAAATTCTCCACTGAGGTTCCATTCATACCATTGCTTCATCAGGGCATAGTCCTCGTCCTGTGGCCCCATACTCGCCTTTGGGCCAGGGGTATAACCAAAGAGCTGATTGAGGTATTTCCCCAATAAAATCTTTACATAATTGCTTTTGGTATGAGCGGCTCCTGAAGTCTGACAGCCAAACATCACAATGCTTTCTACTACTTTTTGAAGCTTGGGGTAAAGAGCCAGACAAATGACCAGACAGGTTCCACCACCGCTATGGGTAATGCAGTGAAAATTCTTTAGCTTTTCTTGTTCCAATAAATAATCAAAGGCACTTTTAATATCGTATCGAGCAATGGTCTCAAAATTAAAGCCTTTGTCTGGGCTACTGTCTCCGTGGTTCCGCCATTCCAAGACCCAACAGTGATAGCCGTGCTCTGTCAAATAACTGGCGATGCCCGCACAAACCTTTTTATTGGAAAACGTACCATGCGTTAGAAAAATATGCTGGCCGTTTGGCGAATTGGGGGGAAGCTCCCAAAGGGCCAATTCAAGGCCATCCGTGCAAGTGATGGTATGACAGACTTCCTGTATCGCAGCCATAGCTAATAGTATTTATCTATTCCCCCAAAACCTTTAATCCATTTGCCCTGACGAGTTTTTTCGATAAAATTATGTAGTCTTTTTTGAAACTCCTCTGGGCGTTTTCTAGCACTGTCGATATAGGCAATGCGAATTCTTTTATAGCTTTCTGAGAATTGTTGATAATGGGTCCAGGCATTGGGAGTGGCTTGGATGGCTTGGAGGATATCACCAGGAAAGATGAATTCTTCGCGAATGACTGGCTCTACCTTAGGCAAGATGCTAGGATGAATCATTTGTTGGGCAGCGAGCCATTTGAGTCTTTCTTTATTGGCTTGGGAAAAGCTGCTTTTGGCCTTTCGCGGGGTAAATCGCTGTAGGGTATGGTCTTGATCATAGGCTTTGACAATACTATCAATCCATCCAAAACAAAGCGCCTCTTCTACGGCATCATTATAAGGAATACGCGGTTTCCCCGTCGCCTTCTTGGGATAAATAAGCCAAATCTCAGGCGCACTTTGAAAATTTTGGCTCAACCATTGGCGCCAAGCGGTTCGGTCGGTGATGTATAGGGTGAATAGGGGGTCCATATTTGATCAATATTGCAGCAAATAGCTGTGGCTGTTTGCTCCTTGCAAACTCACCACGAACACCTTGGTATAAACAGGTTCATCCAGCGCGTCGTAGAGCGTCTGTCCCAATAGCGCATTGGCTAATTTGGGG
>JBCBDH010000546.1:0-4702 GCA_038529855.1 Bacteroidota bacterium
CCTGATTGTTATCTGGTAAGCCCAAACTCGTTCTGGCAATACTGAAGGAACGAGTTTGGGCTTACCAGATAACAATCAGGATGGTTTGCCAGACGATAGCGGTAGCCTTAATACCAGTTTGATCAATACCAATCGCATCATGGTAGGGGATACTTTCCAAACCCCTTTTTATGGGATCGTGAGGACCTCAGTGACTTATTCTTCTTTTAGCTATGGCTATGCGACGAGTAGCTTGCAGTATGGCGATACGCTGGAATTGATTGGGGCAAGTGTGAGTGTCTATGATGTAAGCAGTGGTCAGACCCTGGTTTGTGATCAAGTAAGTTACAGTACTTCAATTAGCAATGGGCTAATGAATGCGACCTTTGATTTTAGTATTGCGACCTTAACGGTAAATGGCTGTTCCAGTTTTAGCAATTACCAATATGAGGATGGAGATGAGGTGACGCTTACCCCTAAATACAGGGTTCGTGGAAACATTGGAGGTAAGGTCGAGCAGATCAATATTACCAATGCTTACTATCTCAGTGATCGCGCTAATCCCAGCAGTGGCTTTCGCTTTCAATGTGACACTTGGTCAGGTAATGTCACCATTCTTGGATATTACTTTATGACCGATAAGAAAAATAATTACAGCGCCAATGCCTGTACCCGTAAGGTCGAACAGAGTTACTACCTGAGCATTGGGGATTGTTGTACCAATTATGCAGGGGGAAATTTATTTCCCTACGAATATCGCCATTGGGCCAATATCAAGGAAGTTGAAATAACCATTCCTACAGGCTATACTTATCTGTATGCAGAAATGGAACAATACCGTACCAAAGCAACCAATTCCAGTGTCAAAGAAAGCCAGGATACCATTGTGGCCAGTAGTCAAAACGGGGCGACTTATACCTTTGATTTGAGCCAATACCTCGTTGAGAATGGCGGAAACATCAATCGAAGTGATGATGGTTTTTACGGTACCGTAGCGGTCTATATAGAGCCTTTGTGTACGATTGCCACAGGAGTGAATGAGGCTTTTAACTGGTCCTACAAATTTGATGAAGCAAGTATCCTGAGTGGGCAAACGACTAGCGCCTACACTGGTTTTGACAATGTCAAATACAATCGTGCCAATCCAACGGTCAGTACCACCCTACAAACCCAAGATGGAATTGCCAATACGGTCAGTTGGGACATTAAAGTTAAAAACAGCTCTACAAAAGTTCATGCTACCAATTCCTTTATGGCATTTACTAGTACCAACGGAACCATCAATGTGTTATCCGTAGAAGACCTAACAAATGGCGGGACGATTAGCCCCCTCAATGGCATTTATCAACTTGGACAAATCAATAAAAATAATACCTTCAGCTATCGAATTACCGCAGATTATAATCAATGTGCCCTCGATGAACTAGTCGTCCATACGGGCTATGATTGTAAAGGCTATCCCAATGATTTGGCCAGTGCTACCTGTGGCTATAATGACTTTCCACTCTACATCAATCCCTTCCCTGGAGAAATGCAAGTACGAATCAAGGGGCTAACTCGTATAGACCCCTGTAGTCCTGAAGTAGACGTGCAAATTGAGATCGCCAGTACAAAATTGGCCTCTATTGGAGATATTGAAGTTCAGGTGACAATTCCCACCAGCCAAAGTCTGCTGCTGATGACAGATTCGACCCGCGCTGAATATCCTCTTGATAACGGATTCGCAAGCATCAATAATCCTACTTTGAATAATTATACCTATACCATTACTGGAACAGAAATGGATTCTATCCTTGGTGCAGATGGTTTGGTGGGGATTACCAATACGAGTGCTAATATTGTGCGACTACAATTTACTGCTGAGATGCAATCTAATTTTGAAAGCGGTGAAATATTGGACATCAAAGTCAAAGCCAGTCAAATTTGTGGCGACACCCTGCCTACCATTTCGCTCAACTACGATCCCAATGCCGTGTTTGGTCGATCCAGCGGTATTGGTATTGATGATGTGGAAGACAGTTGGGGCGTAAGTTGGACAGATTATGACCTGGATGGCGATCCTGATATTTTTGTAACCAATTACGATGGCACCAAAGCCAATCAGCTTTATCAAAATCAAGGAAACGGCTTATTCACCGCTGTGACGAGTGGGAACATCGTGACCGATCTGGCCGTTTCGCTAGGATCAACCTGGGGGGATTATGATAATGATGGCGACCCAGATGTTTATGTGACCAACAATATTGTATACAATAATTTCCTCTATCGCAATAATGGCGATGGCACCTTTATCAAGATATTGAACGACCCTGTGGTCAATTATAATGGCTATAGTTTTGGGGCGAGTTGGGGCGACTACGACAATGATGGGTTTCTGGACCTATTCGTAGCTGAATTATTTTCCACTCGATTCAATAAGCTGTTTCACAATAATGGCGATGGCACTTTTACGGAGGTGACAGATGGGCCAATTGTCTATGAGACAGCACCTTCTGTTTCTGGTGTCTGGGGCGATTATGATGGTGATGGAGATATTGATCTATTTGTAGCCAATCACGAAGGCGTCAATAATAGCCTCTATCGCAATGATGGTGGGGGTGAATTTACGGCCATTACCAACAGCATCGTCAGTACGGATGGAGGAAAATCCGTAGGAGCCAGTTGGGGGGATATTGATAATGATGGCGACTTGGATTTGTTTGTGGCCAATGCGGGTGCTGAAAATAACTTTCTCTACCAGAATAATGGCGATGGCACCTTCACCAAAATTACAAGTGGCGTGGTCGTTACGGATGGTGGCAACTCTCACGGTAGTGCTTTTGGCGATTTGGACAATGATGGCGATTTGGATTTGTACGTTTCAAATGACGCAGACGAAAATAACTTCCTCTACAGCAATGATGGAAGCGGTAGTTTTAATAAAATCGACAATCAAATTTCTAGTGATGGTGGTGAATCCTTTGGTGGTGCCTGGGGCGATTATGACAATGATGGGGATATTGATCTCTTTGTCGTCAATCACGACGATGAGGTCAACTTTTTCTACACCAATGAAAGAGGCCAGTGTTCTTCCTCCGCCTGTCTTAGCCTGGTGGGGACTACGAGTAATAAATCAGCCATTGGTGCCAAAATTAAGTTATTGGCAAAGATTGAAAATGTATCAACCTGGCAATATCGCGAAGTATCTGGTCAAACTGGTGGGGGAATAAGCGGACAGAGTGAACTGCGTCAGCATTTTGGCCTGGGTGATGCGACTCAAATTGACTCCATCGTTATCGAATGGCCCTCTGGCTATACCCAATCGCTTGGTTCGCAACCCTTGGGCTCCTGCATGACCATTACTGAAGATGATGGAGCTAGTATCTGTGGAAAGGTATACTATGATGCGGACGGTGATTGTACCTGGGACAGTACGGAAGTACTTTTATCCAATGTAGAGATTATCATTAGTCCCATCAATAAAAAGGTCTACACCAATGAAAGGGGAGATTTTTCTATTAGCCTACCCCCAGGCACCTATACCCTGGACAGCAATGATCCCAATAATTGGCAACAAAGCTGTCAGTTGTCAGGACATAGCATTACGGTAAACAATGCCAGTGAGGAATTTTGTAACCTCAACTTTGGCCACGAACCAAGAGGAGCCTGTGCTGCTCAACCAGATTTAGCCATCAACATGGCCAGCACTGCTGCGCGTATTGGTTTCGAAGGACTCAATGCCATCCACTACCAAAATCAGGGAACAGCTACGGCTACGGATGTCGTCGTTGGGGTGACCTACGATTCTCGCCTGACGATGATGGAAAGCACCATTACCTGGGATTCTACCTCAGGCAATAGCTACTTCTGGTTTATTGACAGTCTGACCATAGGACAGGAACTCACCATTTACAATAAATACGAGGTCGCCTCCAATGCCACCATTGGCGATACAATTGCTATAGATGCCTTGATCAATGCCTCAGAAACTGATTGCGATGCAACGGATAATAGTCATCCACTTCGTGTACCTCTGGAAGGGCCTTTTGATCCAAATGACATCCTGGTCTCTCCTGAAGGAAACATCAATCTAGAGGAAGAACTCACTTATCGCATCCGCTTCCAAAATGTAGGAACCATTGCGGCCCGAAATGTACGCATAGAGAATGAGCTTCCAGAGGATTTGGATGTCGAGTCCCTAGTCCTGGGTTTGGCGAGTCATCCTTATCGTTTCCAGATAGAAGAGAATCGCAAATTGATCTGGTATTTCGATTTCATCAATCTGCCAGACAGTACGAGTGATCAATTGGGCAGCCAGGGCTTTGTTACCTACAAAATCAAGTGTCAGGATTATCTCCCAGAGGGAACGGAATTTGGCAATGATGCCCTCATCTATTTTGATGAATTGGAACCCATACAGACCAATACGGTCTATAATACTATTCGAGAAAGTATCGAAGCTCCCAAGGAATTGGGGCATTTACTCATCTATCCCAACCCTTCTCAAGAGGAGCAAAGGGTGACGATACAGATCAGTCCAGATGAGGAAGGGCTCCATCAGATTGACCAGATGGAGGTTTATAATAACCAAGGCCAATTGGTCCAGAGCAAGCGAGGGCTAAACGCTACTTCTTATGAGTTTAGCAGTGATCAATTGGGTAAAGGGGTGTTCTGGATTCGCATTTTGGGCTCGAATGGGAAGAGTTATCGAGGGAGTTTGATATTGCTTTAGCGAGAAGCGAGA
>JBCBDH010000547.1:0-4699 GCA_038529855.1 Bacteroidota bacterium
AACTTTTGGCCCAATTCCGATCTAAGCTCTGAAGATTTGAACAACAGCAATGCCTCTTTGCCCGATGGTGTCGACCTCAAGTACAGCCTACAATATGTAGAAATACCTTTTGCGCTTAAGATGCGGACCCAGGAATTTGGTTATATCCGCTATTTCTTTGAGGTGCCTCGCTTTGTTTTGGGGATTAATACACAGGCTAGGGGAGACATCTCTGGGACTGGAGTCGATACAGAAAAGGAAGATATTCAGCAAGATGTTCGTGCCTTTAATATGTCTTGGGGAATAGGTGGGGGTATCGAGTATACCATTAGCGATAATACCTCACTGGTTGGTGGTTTGTTTTATCAGCAAGGTTTTCTCGATGTCACCAAAGACAAAAATGCGGTGAAAAGTGATGGAAGTGCTGAAAACTCCAGAGGGCTTCTAAGAAACATCACCGTTCGCATTGGCGTTTTATTCTAATACCTTTTGACGGTTTAGAAAGGTCGCTTCTTAGGGAAAATAGGGACTTATTTGGGCTCACTAGCTGCTCCCTGTGCGGAGAAACAGGAGAAAAGTCTAAATAAGTCCTTGCTTTTATCTCATAAATTCTCCAATATTTGAGCATCAAATCAATAGCATAGCAAAATGACAGAAACGGAAACTTTTCAGGACATGGCGCTTCTTCAGGATTTTATTATCAAAGGATTAGTAGAAGATGTTGGAGAAGCCGATCACACCTCAGAGGCTTGTATTCCTGCCGACAATAGGAGTCGAGCCCGCTTGCTGGTCAAAGATGCTGGTGTAATTGCCGGAGTAGAATTGGCCAAGGAAATATTTAATCACGTCGATCCTAACTCGATATTTGAACGCAAGATCAACGATGGAGAAAGTGTTAGTTTTGGCGATGTCGCTTTTGAAGTAGAATGCAATTCGCGGGCATTGCTAAAAGCGGAACGGCTGGTCTTAAACAGCATGCAGCGCATGAGTGGTATTGCGACCTTGAGCAATCGCTTTAAGTTTGAAGTGGAAGACCTTCCCGTCACCATCCTCGATACGCGCAAAACAACACCATTGATTCGCTTTTTGGAAAAATGGGCCGTCAAGATCGGTGGCTGTAGCAATTATCGCGATGGTTTGTACGATTGGATTATGATCAAAGATAATCATATTGATGCCTGTGGTGGAATCAGTCAGGCGATTCAAAGTGTATTGACCTATCAAAAAGAAAATGGATTGAAATTGGGCGTAACGGTGGAAGTGCGAAATTTAGTAGAATTAGATGAAGTATTGCGTACCGGTAATATTGACCGGATTATGCTCGATAATTTTGAATTACCCCTCTTGAGAGAGGCGATCCGGGTGATCGATCGGCGTTTTGAGACGGAGGCTTCCGGTGGCGTGACCATCAACACCGTCAGGAGCATTGCTATGTCCGGTGTCGACTTTGTTTCCGTCGGTGCTTTGACCCACTCTGCTCAGGGGATGGACATGAGTTTGAAGATCGTCAAGTAGATTCGCTTGCTCCTCTTGATCAGGTACTAAAGAACCATGGGGCCGCTTTTTGAAAAAGGCGGTCCTTATTATTTTAGCTAGGATCAAAAGGATGGCTGCTGTAATCAAACCGGGTAGCTTTGCATGGTTAAGACAACCAGTACACAAAGAGAAACCACGACTAACCAAAAACGGATATCCTTGTAAAAGATAGTAGCACTTTTTTCAGTAATCACATGAACGAGATTAAGACCAAACAGTAAATAAAGAATCGTCATTACTAACATAAGCCAGGGATTTTAATCGTAAAACATACCGATAAGCCGCATCTACTCATGGCCCTGGTCAAGGAGCATAAGATATGTTCTGGGCTTATTTACCTCAATCGCCGGATTGGAGTAAATGTCAACGTTAAAATCCAATGGGGAGCTGGGAGAGAAAGAGATGGGGATAGCGGGGTAAAGAATGGCTTACCTTCTCAAATTTTCAAAAAGAGTGCCAATTCAATAAGCTATGCTACAGCGGCTATGACTATGGCCGCGGTCTCATCTCTTTGGTCAAGCCTCGAAAGCTCAGGTGATCTAAAGTCTACTGCTTAAGGTCTTCAAGAAAGGAAAGTTTAGTTTTCTATAGCTGTGTGTTGCCCTTCTCTTCAAGATCTATTGCTAGCCTTGTTTATTTGTGTGTTGCTTTTTAATAAAGCCTGGTTTATTCGTTTAACGAGGCTTGGTCCTTCGTAGATCAAACCAGTGTAAATTTGTACCAATTCGGCTCCAGCTTCCAGCTTTTCGAGCGCATCCTGAGGATTATTGATACCACCGACACCGATGATTTTGATCTTTCCATTGGATTTCTTGTATAGATAACGGATTACTTCCGTTGAACGCTGCCTCAAAGGTAGCCCACTAAGCCCACCCGCTCCAATTTTTTCGATCGAGGCCGCTTTTTCCCTGAGATTGGCCCGAGAGATCGTTGTATTGGTAGCAATAATGCCCTCAAGCTGTGTTTCCTGAACGATCGCAATAATATCGTCGAGTTGTGCCTCGTTGAGGTCAGGTGCGATTTTGAGCAGTATGGGTTTGGGATTGGCTTTTTGTTGATTGCGCTCTTGTAGCGTACGCAATAATGCAGTGAGGGGCTCCCTTTCCTGCAAGGCACGTAGATTAGGGGTATTGGGAGAGCTGACATTGACGACAAAATAATCGACAAAGGGGAATAGCGCTTCGAAACAATGAAGATAGTCATCGACCGCTTGCTCATTGGGCGTAAGCTTATTTTTACCAATATTTCCGCCAATGATCAAGCCCTTTGGGCGTTGCCCTTTTAGCTGTTTGACCAATTGATCGACTCCTTGATTATTAAAACCCATCCGATTGATTAAAGCCTGATCTTCGGCCAATCGGAAAAGACGGGGTTGAGGATTACCCGCTTGTCCTTTAGGCGTCACCGTCCCCACTTCGATAAAGCCAAAACCCAAGCTATCCATCATCCGAAAATAGGTGCCATCCTTATCAAATCCCGCTGCCAGACCTACTGGATTTTTAAATTTCAAACCAAAGAGTTCCCGTTCGAGTCGATGATCATCCAATTGGTAAAAGGACCGAAATAAGGTGCCAACTACGGGAATGGACAAAACCAGTTGAAGCATAGATAGCGTGAAGTGATGGGCCTTTTCGGGAGCAAGCAAAAAAAGAAATGGCTTAATCAGCAAATGGTACATGGGCTAGATCAAAATTTTGGACAGCACAAAAGTACTCATTGCTAGAGAAATAAACTAAATATGTTTCTAGTATTGCGAGCCAATGAGCCAAAAGGGGAATCGCTAACTCAAATCCTGGCCTGCTCACGCAATTTACCCATATCGCGAATCAACAGTCGACGGCGGTCAAAGATCAAGATATCTTTGTTGCGCATTTCGTTGAGAACAGTAGTGACGGTTTGCCGGGAAGTAGCCGTGAGATTGGCAATTTCCTGATGGGTCATAAATTTTCGGACCACCATTTCATAGCCTACTCTTTGACCCCGCTTGTCAGCCAGATTGGCAAGGAATTCAATAATGCGAGTGCGCGAGTCTTTAAAGACCAGGGATTCGAGCCGCTGCTCCATCTCCAAAACTCTGGACCCCATGATTTTCATCAAGAAGAGATTGAGCCCATTGTGTTCGCGCATCATATTTCTCATCTCATCTACAGTCAGGGCACAAACCGTCGTATCTTCCATAGCTAGGGCAAAGTCGCGTCGTTTGTTTTCGCCAATTAGCGATAGCTCACCAAATACTTCTCCTTTTGTCAGGATCGCTTTAGTAATTTCTTTTCCGCCCTCTGAGAAGTGACCTATTTTGACTCGGCCATCCATAAGAAAGAATAGTCGATCGGAGTGATCTTCCTGTAAGTAAATGTAATCGCCTTTTTTGAAGGATTTATGGACATGTTGATCGGTGGCATTCCCTAACTTTTGCGGACAAAAAATACCGGTGACATCAATGTTTTCTAAATACCAAAAAGATTGATCGCTCATACTGTGGTATGTTTCGATTTTAAAATGAATACGCAGAACCTTTTTTTGGCTTTAAGGCTAACAGTAAAAGAGACTAGATGGTTTTATTAGTCTATTTATTAAAGAAAGAGCAGGGCTTAAGCATCTGGGTCGATTTTTAGATCAAAACGCTTGCGCATTTCCTCAATCAGCGGATTTTTTTGCTTCATGAGATCGTATTTTTCTTTTGTCGTCAGCGATTTTTTTGGTTTTTTGACAGCTTGCGGACGTTTACTTTCGTCTATTTCAAATTCCATTCCCAGGCTACTGTACTTGAGCTGTTTTCGCATAAAGGGCATCAATTCGTCTTCTTCCTGGATCATTCCCTTGGCAAGATTAGACCCTACAACAGCGATGAGCGTGTTGTTGACAACCTTTAGCACTGTATTGTTCATGGTATTCCTAACCGATGGAGAGTTGACTTGCTCGCTAAAGGCTTTCCAGGCTTGCTGGACTTCCTCCAAATTCAATTGCTGTTCTCTCCGATCTCTTTCGGTGGGCATTTGCTGATCGACCTCTTCGTATAAAGCCTTTAGATTTAAGGGCATTCCCTTTTTTACGGATGCAGGGATGGGGCTTTGCTTAAGGGCTTCGCTGGTCTGGACCTCTGGGCTAGGAGGGGGAGTAGTTTTTGGTTTTTCCACTGGAGCTGGATCTCCACCCATAGGTGGTGTAGCGCTGGGTGGCGGTG
>JBCBDH010000548.1:0-4693 GCA_038529855.1 Bacteroidota bacterium
CCTAGCTGCCTGGCTACCTGCCCAGTGAAAGAGAAAAGTATAGGCGTGAAGCTGAGAGATTCCCCTAAATTCCCATAGGCCATTATCAGGCTCTTCCATCGTCGTTTCGATCATTTTTAGACAGTGCTTGGCCAGATTGATCAATGTGGAATTGGAATCACTACTGCTCAGGCGCTGATCTGAGAATAAGGGCATCAAAGTAACCAATACTTGACCATAGACATCATTTTGGATGTGCTCATAGGCTTGATTACCAATTCGGACGGGAGCTTCGCCCTTATAGCCTGATAAAGGAAGTATTTTTTCAACAGGTACCCGATCCATTGCAATGGGATAGAGTGGGTGAAAACGCTGGTCTTCGTTTAAGACGATGTTTTGAATAAAGATGGCATAGGATTCCAAAATGCCAAAATGACTCAAATCATTAAGGGCCTTGATGGTATAGTGAGAATCGCGAATCCAGCAGAAGCGATAGTCCCAATTGCGGGTACTACCAGGAAATTCGGGTAGACTAGTGGTAGCGGCGGCGATGATCGCCCCTGTGTCTTGGTATTGGTGCAATTTAAGCGTGAGGGCAGAGCGGATGACTGCCTTTTGGCGAAAGTGCTCGGTAGAGGTATTTTTCACCCAATTGCGCCAATATTTGAGGGTTTTCTCCAAAAACTGCTCAGCCGTGCTTTCCAGTGGAGCTTCCAGTGGGGCCCCCCAGGTTAGCAGGAGGTATTTGCTTTCGTTGAGTACAAAGGCTTGCTCCTGATCAATATAGCTCTGTGGGATATTGGAGGTGAGGCGCACATTGGCTTCCAAGCCATTAAACCCAATGTGATTGCTACCAAAAATGCGATCAGGTTTTTTATCCCCATAATTACCAACGGGATTGCAAGCGACGCGGATACGAGGGGTTCCTTTGGTTGGAATAATTTTGCGAATCAGCATGAGCGGTTTGTAGAACCGCTCGAACTGGTAAAATCGAGGGGCAAAATCAATAACTTTAAAGGCACCATCCTCACATTCAAAAGAAGTTTCGAGAACATTTGTATTGCGCAGATAGTTTTGTTTACTAGACAGGCTATCCCATTCTGGCTGAACCGAAAAATGCCCGCCCTGGTCTTCATCCAGCAGGGAACCAAAGATAAAACTACTGTCGAAACGCGGCCAGCACATCCAACCAATATTGGCTTGGGTGTCGATCAAGGCCAGATAGGCGCAATTTCCAATAATTCCGTAAGGGTACTTATGTTGTTTCATTGGTCGAGTGATCAGCATTTGAATCCCAAATGTAGAGAATGAATACGGTAATTGGAAGAAATGCCTAATTTTCATTTATTTCTAAAAAATCCTACATTTGCCACAAAAATTAGAGGTTGGTATGAGAAAGCTTTTGATTCTTACCCTAAGTGCTATTTGCTTCTTCACGGCTTGCGAGCAAGAGCAAGCCAGTAAAGGAACTTTAGCGGAAAATTCCGTTCAGGAAATTCGCCAGGAAGATGGCGCCAGTATTGCTGATATTATCCGCAATCCCGTAACTGCCAATGGCCCAGTAGACACCATTAATGTCGCTAAAATGGTTTTTGAAGAGACCACACATCGCTTTGGCGAAGTAAAGGAAGGGGCCCTTATTGAACACGTATTTAGCTTTACCAATACGGGAAAAATACCTCTAATTATCAATGATGCCCGCTCGACCTGTGGCTGTACCGTGCCAGAATGGCCCAAAGCTCCTATTGCAGCAGGAGAATCAGGTGAAATCAAGGTAAAATTTAAAACCGACAAGAAAAAAGGCCGTCAAAACAAACCAGTAACCATTACGGCCAATACTTATCCGCAAAAGACGGTGCTGTATATGCAGGGAGTGGTATTGGAAAAAAAATAACTTAATCAAGAATCTACAACATGATCGACATTATTCAGCTCATTATTTTACAAGCAGGTGGCGGAAGCCTGATAGACATCTTTAACTCTACCTGGCCGCTATTTCTGATCATTATCGTTTTTTACTTTTTCATCATTCGCCCACAGAATCAAAAACAAAAAGAACAAGATACCTTTTTGGAGGAGTTGGAAAAGGGAGATGAAGTGGTTACTACCAGCGGTATCCTTGGACGCGTCAGTAAAATAGAGGATAACATTATTACCCTACAAGTTGATACAAAGACCTTTCTTCGGGTGACCAAAGGCTCCATCTCCAAAGAATTGAGTGAGGCCACGAATAAGAAACCAGCGGAGAAAGAGAGCTAATGCTGAGTAAAAAGATGGGCTCATACTACCAGCGGTATCCAGGTAAACATTGAAGAGGGATTTACGCATTGGTCAAATCCCTTTCCAGCAAACCGTAAATGACACTATCCAAGAATTGATTATTGTATAAATAGTTTTCGCGATAATAGGCTTCTTTGACAAAACCCGTCCGCTCCAATAGGCGAATTGATCTTTGATTGGCGGGATTGACATTGGCCTCTATGCTGTGCAGCCAAAGCTGGTCAAAACCAAATCGAATCAGGGTATTCATGGCTTCTTTCATATATCCCCTAGCCCAAAAATCAGGGAGCAAGGCATAGCCTATTTCGCCTCTGCAATGCGCTTGCTGTATGCGCCAAAAGCCAAAATAACCAATAAATGCTTGGCTGTTTTTTTCCATTAAGACCCAATTAATCCCTTTTTGTTCCTGAAATTTCTGCTGAATCCTTTGGATCATCTGTAGGGCTTCCTCCTCTGATTTGAAGGGTGTAGTATCCATATAGCGCATCACCTGTGCATTGGAGCGAATGGCCAACATCTGCGGGGCATCAGAGGGTTCAAAAGCGCGATAGTAAAGCCGCTTACTTTCCAGCTTGGGGAATTGCTGAAAACAAGCTTCGTTGATTTGAGTTCGCATGAAGGGATTGTGATTGAGACGGATGCTAATTTAGCTAAGAATTGTCGATAATTCTTCAAAAGAATAGACCCCATAATCGGCATTATGGGATTTTACTTGGCCAGGGACAATTCGCTGTATGGTTTTCAGTCCAAGGGTTTTGCCTGCTTTTAGCTCAGAGTCTGGATTATCGCCAATCACCCAAACCCTCTCCTCAGCAGTGGCCCAATTGGTCAAAATCATTTCAAATAAGCCCTCTTTGTGTTGACGAGGTTGGTCAGTAGGGTCGTCAATATAGATGGCTTGAAAATCTTTTTGGATACCTAAAGCCTTAATCTTGGCTTCTTGTAAGGGTCTAAATCCCGTCGTCACTAATATCTTCTCTATTGGCAATTGCTGCAAATATGGATAATCTTCAAAGACGAAGATGTCAAAATCAAAAGCGAGTTGCTGAATCTGATGGATGATTTGGGCCTGTATGGATTGGGCGACTTTATATTGGGCCATCACCACATCAAATGGGCGTTTCCAAAGTAGTTGGATCAAATCTTCTGTTTGGACATAGCCTAAAAGCGGGTTTAATAATCGTCGAATCAGCTGAAGCAATGGTCGAACGGCCTCCTCTCCTATAGAATGTGTGGCGAAGAGGGTATCGTCTAGGTCTAGAATGAGCAGCCGTGGTATGGAATTTATAGTCATATCAACAATCATTTTTTAAGATTCGCATTACCTTTTTGTTGGAGGAGATATTAATCCCTAGAGCTTCTACGAGTATTTATTTTTTTCATTAATAATAAATATTCAATCATGAAAACAAAGATGCTAATTTTTTTGTGTCTTGGCCTAGGTCTAAGTTACTTTACCGCTTGTCAAAAAGAGTCTATTTCGCCTACTTCAGAAAAGAAAGCACTAAATACAGATCCCAGTGAGGTACAGAGCAGCCAAAGAATGACTTGTAATGATTTTGATCTTTGCGATTGTAGAGCGAGAATTACGGAAATCATTGGAACCCTGGGAACGCAAACTTCGCTCAATGCTGCTCCGCCATTTGGTTCGCCTTTACCCAGTGATTGTAATCTGTTTCAGCCAGACCCAGTAATTGACGTTTGGTACGACTTCCAGGTTATCCAAAGCGAACAATGGTTCTTAGGGCTTTTCACTAATTCCCAAGATCCAATTACTTATACCATTGAATACGAATGCCCTGATTTCTCAAGGACCGCTACTGGTCCAGCTACCTCATCAATTGAATTGACTTCCAACTGCTTTGACTGCGAATGCGAACTCACCGTTACGGATGTTGTGACGGATGGGCCAGAGGAAACGAATTGGATAGCAGAAGGGCCCGTTGGAGCCTTTATGCAAGGAGGAGTCACGAATGTTCCTCAGTCAGCCACTTTTGGACATATTGGTGGAACAGATGCCCAACTTCGATTCGATGCTTTCTATGAGGAAGGAATACTACAATTTAGATATCCCTTAACGACGATTAGCTATACTTTAGATTGTGGAGACACGGAACTCAGTTCCTCTGTTACCGTAGGTAGCGCCAATCCAGAAATCCAACAACCCACTACCAAAGTAGATGTTGCCATTGATGAGGAGTGTGATTTCTCTTTGCCACAATCTTGTAATTGTACCGCTACCGTAGAAAGTATTCCGCTGTGGACTGCTCCTTCTTCTGATGTCTGGGTATTGGATATGCTTGATCTTCCCGCTGATAATTTAGAGGGGACCTCCAGCGATGTTCCAATGAGCAGAAATTTTGTGGCGACTGCAGGTACTAATTTTTCCATCAATGCATTGATGGAAAAATTAGTACCTGCAGTCGCCACAAAA
>JBCBDH010000549.1:0-4693 GCA_038529855.1 Bacteroidota bacterium
AACAGAGGAGATGTCAAGGTCGTCCGCGACAACTTTGAAAAACTACCAGAACAGGATGAGTCCTTAATAATTAAGGGAGGTATATCTGGGCAGTTGGACCAAACTCGAAAACTATTGGTCTACACAGAAACAGGTAGCGTTTTTGATAATCGAAGAGTTAAAATACAGATAGGTGAAAGGAGATGGGAATGGCTAATGGGTATTAATGGTGAAGAAATAACACACTGGAATTTTCGTAAAACCTTTGAGGTTTTGGGTAGAAGCTTTGAGGATGTCATTGTCAAAAAGTCAACACAGTTTCCCAATGCTTATTCTGAGCTGGATGTAAATGCAGCTGTAGGTATAGTTGCTTTCAGGGATGAGAATAATGAGCTTTGGGTCTTTGATCGATTTGTAGAGTAAACTCATGTCCTTCTAAATCTCCTACGCTCCATCTATCTTGTCGGAAAAAATCCCATGTCCGACAAATACAAACTCCTGGAGGAGTTCGCAGCACTGATTGGCGGCTTCTTTGGTGGTATGGTCTCGCTGAATCATCTGGGCAAACGACTGGTGAGTTTTTGGCAAGCGCTGGTCATCATTGGAACGGCTTGTGTGTCTGCGCACTTCTTGACGCCCTTGGCCATTTTATTCCTAAGATTAGAAGATATTCCTAATCTGGCAGGACCAATGGGCTTCCTCATCGGCCTGATGAGCATGGAGCTGACAAGGCGCCTGATGAATATCGCCAAACAGCTCAATCTTTCTTCCATCCTTAAAATTCCTCGCAAATGATTAAGGTACTTTTCATTATAGCCAATTTGGGCGTTATCCTGGCGATTATTTACTTGCTTTGCCGATTGGGGGCTTGGCCAACTTTCGTGGCCACAGAAGTTCTTAAATTACTGATGACGGGGCTTTCCTCGATTGCTTTGGTCAACATCATCACGGCCCCTTGTGCCAGCCCCTTTGAACTGATTGGCTGGTCATTGATCAGCATAGGTTTGATGTCAATGTGTTAAAGGCCCAGCAATTTATTGATGCACAGCGGCTCTTATTGCGACAGCAAAACGAGCGGGCTATCAATGCTAACACCAAGGATTTAGAGACCTACCAAAAGCAGCTCAGTGGGGTACAAGATCAGCTCAATAAATTTGATGAAGATGGCGACCTCTTCCAGACCATATCAGCAGGATTCCGAAGGACAGTTAATGGTATTGACCCTATCATAAAAAATGTTAAACTGACTGCTGAGGAAACTGAGGCTTTGACAGAGCGATCAAAAGAGCTTCAAAAGCAAATCCTTGATACTCAAAATGCTATTAAGTTTCTTTCTGGTGAATCCCTAGATACTGGAGAGGATACTCGTATTGAACAGGAGATCAACTATCAAAAAGCCAAGCTCAAACTACTCGAAGAGCTAGCTGCTAAAGGTGATGAGCTGGCCCACCAAGAAATCGCTCCTCGGGAAAAGCTGGCCAAGGAATTGACTAAAATAGCGGAACGGGAAGCCAAGCGCCGTCAGCGCGAAGCAGAACGAGAAGCGGCAGAAATCGAATGAAAGCTTAGACGCATCCAGGAAATCACGGAGTAGTATAGCGAGCAAGCTCGTTTGGCAAAATGGAGGAAGGGGAACGCAGGATTGAAGAAATCCGTCTTCGCTATCAAAAGGATTATGTAGTAGCGGTAGCTGCCTTTTACAAGCTCAGGAGGGCTCCAGGAAGGCGTAAATTTTTTTTTCATTATCCTAAATTTCTCCGCGTGTCAGAAGTGTGTCACTTGTACGAAGTAGAATAATGTTAATAAACTAAAAACCAGGGCATTAGCCCTGGTTATAGCGGAGGAAGAGGGATTCGAACCCCCGGTGAACTCTCGCCCACGCCGGTTTTCAAGACCGGTGCATTAAACCAGCTCTGCCATTCCTCCTGGTTTAGCGGCCACAAATATACAATAAAATTGATAGAATTGTCAATGCCAGGGGAGAAAAAAATAGCCCCGAGGGTTGGGGCTAGAAGCTTTTGATGGCTTGGACTGTTGGGGGGTAGCCGCTTTATTCTTTCAGGGGGATGCTCATGCCAAAGTGGAAGAGATTGTGGGCGTCGTATTTGGTTTTGATGTCGATGAGGCGGGGGAGGTTGTCGCTGTAGTAGTAGTGGAGTAGGATGCGGCGACCTTCTGGGGTGTGGTAGTCTTTGACGAGGTCTTTGTCGGGGAAGTTGATGAAGGCACCTTCGGTGAAGGGGTAGAGGGCTTGGCGGAATTGGGCGACCCATTGGATAAGGTGTTGGTCTTTTTGGTAGTCGAAGTTGGCCTCTCCAGTGTTGGCCCACCAGGCTTGGATTTGTAACATGATGGCCTTATTGCGGTAGTAAAAAGCAGTGTCTGTGGGGGATTTGGCCATCACTTTTCCGCCCATGCCGTGGATGGAGAGGTATTGATTGGCGTGGCTAGTGGCTTGGGTTTGGTTGAGGAAGTCAATGATGGTGTGGACCATGGCCTCTAGGTCGACGTCTGCTTTGGGGAAGGAGGAGGTGATTTTGTGGGGATGGGGGGCATCGCAGGTTTGGCTGGGGGCTTTGGTGGTGTCGACGATAGGAGCGGCGGGTTGGAGGAGATTGCCGAGGTAGCCTTGGCGTTCAGCTAGTTGGGGGCTGTTGGTCGCTAGGGGGCTGGCTTCCGTGAAGCCTTGTGGGGTAGTTTTCTTGACAGGGTATTGGTGACTAGTAAATTCTTCGCGGATGGGTTGGGCGACTTCGTATAGGGGAGCGAGGATATCAAGGGCGTCTTGGCGATTGCCATAGAATTGGCCGACTATGATGATAGCGCCATCACTTGTGCTTGCTGTAGTTGCGGAGATGCGGCAGGCAGAGGTGAGGGATTCGGGAATGGAGTGTTCAAAGTGCATTTGTATCCAGCGTAGAGCGATGGGGTACATGGCTTCTTTTCCCCAGCGTAGGGAGAAGGTGGTCATCTCTGGCGCGAGTTGAGTTAATTCAAAATGGAATTTGGTGATGATGCCAAAATTACCACCGCCGCCACCGCGGATGGCCCAAAATAGGTCCTTGTATTCGTTATCTGCTCTCGCCTCAATGATGTCGCCATTGGCTAAGACCATTTCCGCAGCAAGGATGTTATCACAGGTCATGCCTCGAAGACGTGTGGAGAGCCCCCAGCCACCGCCTTGGGTAAGTCCACCTACGCAAACGGATTGGCAGCCACCACCAGGGATGGTCAGTCCCTTTTGTTCTAACTCAGCATAGACGAGGCCCAGTTTTCTACCTGGTGGGATCCAAGCAGTAAGATCAGGACCATAGTCGATAAGACCCCCATAGATATGGCTGAGGTCGATGATCAATACTTCATTGGCGGAGCACATGCCTTCGTGCTGATGACCACCTGAACGGACGCGTAGGGCGATCTTATTGGACACACAGAATTGGATACAAAAAGAGACGTCTTTGGCTTGTGTGCAATAGGCAATACCCAAGGGATAGAGGTGGAAGCGGGAATTGGCAATGACTCTGCTTTCTTCATATCTGGTGTCGCCTTGCAGGATGACTTCAAAGTGAAGATTTTCCTTTTCGGCTTGGGCTTTTAATTCATAAAGGGAGGAATGCATTTGTTGGTGTTTTTTTGTGTTTGATGTTGAAGTGATCAGCTCTAAATATAATGTTAATTCCTAATATTTTATCTGCTTTTTACTAATGCTTGACCAAGGAATGGCTGTAAAGGATGTTGTCGTAGCTGCTGAATGGAGTTTGCTACAGGGCTAGTCTACTACTGCTTACACTTCTAGACATTTAAAAAGTATAGATCAAGGCACTAAGGATACTTGGGGAAGATTTGACGGGGAGATTATCCTGGTCCAGAAAAAGCGCTTGATCGGATAAGTCAATTCGAAATTCGGGGAGAAGAGTAAGACCTTTGTAGCGTATATTGGCAGAGAAGGTGAAGGCGAAGATACGAGCATCTCTAGTCTCAAAAATGATTTCGTCAGGATCGCTTAGGTATTCCCCCCGTAAGCCCAGGGTCAATAGCTGATTCAATTCATAGCGGGTATAAATCGCGGCGCCAAACCAGTTTTGATCAGTGTTGTTGTTGGACTGGTTGTATTTGTAGCTGAGGTTGAGGCCAAGGCCCCATTGGTCGAGTAAGTCCAGTGATCCAGTGAGGTCAAATTGGTGACCAATGATCTCTTGGTCGGGCTCGTCATTGTCGCGGCCAGTGAGGTAGTTGAGAAAGAGGGAGCCGCGGTCTTTGGTATAAGCGAGTTGGGTGCCCAGATGTTTGCCCTTATTGACATCTATTTTTTCATCAGTATCGTTAAAAACACCTATTAGGAGTGATAAGGAATTATTAAAGGCATAGGTGGCACTTAGCCCAGTATGGTAAAAAGGGCCATTGGAAAATAGATAAGAGGTACTGTAGTGTATGTTGTCACCTGGATTGATGAGTTCGTAGCCAATAAAGGTACTGAAATTGCCCAGGGTGAAGGTAAGCGGTTCGATTGGGGAATAGGTGACAAATAATTGCTTGATGGCAGAGAGCGTTGTCCCGCTGTAGCCATTGGCGGTTTCTGCCCTGGGGCCCACGGCCAAATCAACTGTAAATCCAACATTTCCCATTTTTTTGCTGGCAATGACATTGGCCATTCCGATGGTGAATGCATCATGGGATTCTGTAAAACTGGTGGGCTGTGGATTTCTATTCCAAT